>CAZIXG010000216.1:0-1518 GCA_964543305.1 uncultured Ruminococcus sp. | reverse complement strand
GGGCAAACAGGATTATGATCAGCTACACCGCACTTAATGCTATATGCGAGACTTCAAGCGAGTCTGCCGAGGAGGTAACCGACGAGAATTCGGGACTTACCACCTCCACCGCGGTAGCCTCAACACTTACCTACACATATATTTTTGCCGATATGGAGGCTTATGAAGCTTTCCCCGACGAGGCGGCGGCACTCGGTCTTGATGAGAAATATACAATCTCCTCCGACGACGTCACCTCCTTCGAGCAGAGCCTTACTCCGCTCGAAAATCTAAGCACCACGGCAGGATATTTTCTTATTGTTGTGTTTGCTATAGGCGCTATAATTCTTATTGTTCTTAATATCTTCAATATTCGAGAGAGAAAGTACGAGATAGGCGTACTTACGGCAATAGGTATGAAAAAGAGCAGGGTTGCACTTCAGTTTATAACCGAGCTGTTTGTGATTACACTTGCCGCAATTATCCTCGGCGCAGGCGTGGGCGCCGCAACCTCTGTTCCCGTTACCAATGCCCTGCTTTCGAACCAGATTAGTTCTAATGTGGAGTCGAACCAAACCATGCAGCAGGGCTTTGGCAGAGATACGGGTGCAGGTGGCGGTGGTATGATGGGTATGCCGCAAGGTGAAATGCCGAATAATATGCCCGAATTTGACGATTCGACCTTTGCAGGCGCATTTATGAACAGCACAGCCGACTATCTTGCCGAGGTTTCATACTCGACCAATCTGACCGTTATTGGAGAGCTGATTTTAGTCGGCATAGGACTAACGCTTATTTCAAGTCTTGCCGCGGTAATGTTTATAATGCGATACGAGCCACTCAAGATTTTAACCAGCCGCGATTGATAAGGAGGAACAAATATGAGCACATTACAGCTTGAAAATTTAGGCTATAGATATGAAAAATCCTCCAAGGATGTTCTTAAAAACATTAATCTCACCTTTGAGGGTGGAAAGATATACGCAATTATAGGCAAATCGGGCGCAGGAAAGACCACGCTTTTGTCACTGATGTCGGGACTTGCAAAGCCGACCTCCGGAAAGATATACTGCGACGGCAAAGATATTTCAAGGATAGACACCTATCGCTACCGCAGTAAGTATGTGGGCGTAGTATTTCAGAGCTTTAACCTGCTGACCCACCTGACGGCGCTCGAAAATGTTGTGCTTTCTATGGATATCGCTGGCATAAAGGGCAAGGACAAGGCGCAAAAGGCAAGAGAGCTTTTAGAAAAGGTGGAAATACCCGAGGACGAAATCGACCGCAGAGTATTAAAGCTTTCGGGCGGACAGCAGCAACGTGTTGCGATTGCGCGCGCGCTTTCCTACAACCCCGAAATCATTCTAGCCGACGAGCCGACCGGCAATCTTGATGTTGAAACACAAAACGAAATTATGAAGATATTCAGAATGCTTGCAAGCGAGGGTAAATGCGTGATTATTGTTACCCACTCTCCCGACGTTGCAAAAAAAGCCGATATCTGCTATGAACTGAAAAAAAGTTAATCCCACTCTCAGC
>CAZIXG010000215.1:0-1533 GCA_964543305.1 uncultured Ruminococcus sp. | reverse complement strand
ACCGCTGATAATCGCCTTTTCAAGCTCGCCAACGGGGATATCGGCATCACAAAGCATTGCAAAGTCACGCTCAACCGCAGGGAACTTAGGCAGCGGCTTATAGGTGGTCTTGCGCTTGTTTATTTGGAGCAGAACATCAAGCTTTATTTCTGCCACATAAACCCTCTGCTCAATGCCATAATCTGCGGCAACGGCAGGGTGCACCTCACCGAAAACTGCTACAGGCTTATTATTTGCTTTAACAAGTGCCTGTCTGCCTGGGTGAAGATATGGTTCTGTGCTTCTTTCATACTGTGTGTGAGCACCCACAAGCGCCATAATATTTTCTATCATTCCCTTTAAGGTGAAGAAATCCTCATCCTTGCCGTAAATGCCGATAGAAAGGGTAGCGAGCTCCTCCGGTTGCTCTGTAAGCGGCAGGCTCTTTGGAACAAAGCGCTTGCTCTGCTCAAAAAATCTGCCTGCTTCTATCTTGCGGTTTATATTGGTGGCAAGCACTGTGAGCATGCTTGTTGTAAGCTGGGTGCGCATACAGGAATATTCATCACCCAAGGGATTAATAAGGCGAACTGTGTTGCGGCGCTCATCATCATTCGCGAGCCTCAAGCTATCAAGCGCGCCCGAGGAAATAAAGGAATATGTTGCAATTTCATAAGCGCCCATTCCGCAAAGAGCCGCCTTAATTTTATCGGTCTTAATGCGCTCGGGCAGCTTCTTGCCGCGCATAACATCGCCGCGCATGGGTGTGCCTACAATATGGTCATAGCCATAAATTCGCATAACCTCCTCAGCAAGGTCTGCTCTGCCCTCAATATCATCGCGGATAGAGGGCACGCGCACAGTGAGTGTGCCATCTTGAAGTGTGGTTTCAAGGCCGAGGCTATTAAGGATATTAACCATTTTGTCCTCTGGTATTTCTACACCCAAAAGCTCTAAAATGCTATTTGTTGTAACCGTTAAAACGCGCTCGGTGGGGAGTCCGCAGTTACGGTCAAGGGTGCCATCTATAATATCACCCGCGTCAAGCTCGTAAATGAGCCCTAATGCACGCTCAGCCGCAAACTCAACATTTATAATATCAATACCCTTTTCAAATCTGCCACTCGCCTCTGTGCGGATACCAAGTGCACGACCTGTATGGCGGATATTATCGCGGCGGAATTTTGCAGCTTCAAGGAATAAATCGCGGGTATCATCCTCAATTTCGCTCTCTCTGCCGCCCATAATGCCCGCTAAACACGAGGGCTTTTCGCCATCGGCAATAACCAGCATATCGGTTGTGAGCTTGTGCTCCTTGCCATCAAGCGTGGTGATGCTCTCGCCCTCGGCGGCATTTCTAACAATTATTTTCTTATCCGCAAGGTCGTTATAGTTAAATGCGTGCATCGGCTGACCTGTTTCCAGCATTACAAAATTTGTGATGTCAACAATGTTGTTAATAGGTCTCATACCCGATGCGATAAGTGCCTTCTGCATCCAAGCGGGAGATGGCTTTATGCGCAAATTTTTAACAACCCTGCCGATATAACGGGG
>CAZIXG010000214.1:0-1548 GCA_964543305.1 uncultured Ruminococcus sp. | reverse complement strand
CGAGATGGTTGGCGAGGTTCTCAATGTTATAAAAGACCTTGCGGCGAGCGGTATGACAATGGCAGTTGTTACACATGAGATGGGATTTGCAAGAGAGGTTGCCGACCGCATACTCTTTATTGATGAGGGTGTTATAGCTGAGGAAGGCACACCTGAAGAAATTTTCACAAATCCAAAATGCCCAAGACTTAAGGATTTCTTAAGTAAGGTTTTATGATTTGTATTTTTTAAAAGCCGCAGAAATCTGCGGCTTTTTTATTGCGAAAATTTATTATATGTGATAAAATGACTGTCGTATTAAGGGAAACAGGTGTGATTCCTGTGCGAGCCCGTCGCCGTGATGCACATATATTCGTTTGCAGTAAGATTCTGCCGCAAGAATTGGATACGCCATTGGGTAAAGCCCGAGAAGGTCTGTAAAGGAGTGCTGAGCCGAAACACCTTGATACATTGCAAAAGCTGTCTTGTTGCGAGCGCCAACCATTAGCTTTTGACAAAATTAATAGGAGAATAAAAATGAAAAGACAAAATTTATTTACTAAGTTTTCGTCTGTAGTTCTTGTTTTCGTGCTTACTGCGGCTATGGCACTGGGAATGACTGCTTGCAGCGAAAAACCCGTGGATGATGCATCAAGCACCGCATCCACTGCCAGCGATATTGCAACCGATATCGGCGAGGGCGCAACCGAATTCAAGTTCACCGTTGTTGACGGTGAGGGCAACGAAAGCCTTTTCAATGTTAAGACTGATGAAACCACCGTTGGCGCGGCTCTATTAAAGCTAGAGCTTATCAAAGGCGATAAGGGTGACTATGGTATTTATGTTAAAGAGGTAAACGGAATCATTGCTGATTATAATGTTAACGGCTCTTATTGGGCATTCTATGTTAACGGTGAGTATGCTACATCAGGCGTTGATACAACCAATATCACCGCAGGTGATGAATATAGCTTTAAGGTTGAAAAGTAATGCTTTTAATACTATTTGAAATTTGCTTATATGCACTGCTTGGAACCATGATGTTCACTTCAAAGCTTATTATGGAGCTTCTTCCTAATGTGCATATACTTGCGATGCTGATAGTGGTTTTCACAATAGCTTTCAAATGGAAGGCTATTTTCCCTATATACATCTTTGTTTTTCTAACGGGAGTATACGCGGGCTTTGCGCCTTGGTGGATACCATATATGTACATCTGGCTGTTTCCATATTTACTAACGCTGATATTACCTCAAAATATGCCTAAACGGATTGCCATACCTGCGTACATAATAATTTGCGGGCTTCACGGCTTTTTATACGGCACTCTTTATGCACCCGCGCAGGCTTTAATGTTCGGGCTTAATTTTAAAGGTATGTGCACATGGATAGTTGCAGGTCTACCTTTTGATATAATTCATGGAATTAGCAACTGTGTTACTGCCACTCTTGTGTTACCGCTTTCAACACCTCTTAAAAAGGTCTACACCCAGATTATAAGCAGGATTAAAAGATAAAAAGGGGCTGTAAAAAAACAGCCCGAATAAAAAAAGACTACAAACTTATCCA
>CAZIXG010000213.1:0-1554 GCA_964543305.1 uncultured Ruminococcus sp. | reverse complement strand
CGCACTAGTTTTGGGAACTAGATGCCGCAGGTTCGAGCCCTGTCACCTCGACCAGAGAAGTCGCTTTTTGCGGCTTTTCTTTTTTGTTTTCTTAAAAGCAAGTATAACACACAATTGTGAACAAAACAACATAAAATGATTGACTTTTAAAGTGATTTATGATATATTACTGAAATATTATTTATTGTAACTGTTTTAGAGTTGTGGATTTTAAATATTTCGCAACTCGAATTTTATTTTTAAGAAAGGTGAGTCGTTATGCAATATTTAATTGAATTTTGGGAATACATTAAAGATTTTAATGCGCTCTCGGTGGTGATACGATTAGTTCTATCTATTTTGGTCGGCGGTATTATCGGTAATGAGCGTGGTAAGCACGGCAGCGCTGCTGGTCTTCGCACACATATACTTGTGTGCATAGGTTCCGCTATGACTTCACTCACAAGCCTTTATGCTATTGAGGTTCTTGGGTTCCAAGGCGATGTTTTTCGCATATCCTCACAGGTAATTTCAGGCATAGGCTTTTTAGGCGCCGGTATGATTATAATTAAAAACAGCAGTGTTATAACAGGACTCACAACCGCCGCTGGTATGTGGGCTACCGCATCTATCGGTGTGGCTCTTGGTTACGGCTTTTATCTTGGAGCTCTTATTGCTATGCTTGCATGCGTGTTTACTGCTGTGCTTTTGAAAAGACTTGAGCGCAAACGCAAAATGTCTATTCATATTTACGCCGAGATATCACAGCCCGAAAAAGCGGGGGATATTTGTGATTTTGTGCACCAGCTTGCAGAGGGCGATGTTCAAATTGAAATTTCACCTGCCAAAAGTAATATAACCGGAAATATCGGCATTCACATAATCGCCGCTAATTCACAGGACGATATACAGTTCCGCAAGCAAATTGAAGCACTTGAGGGCATTAGCTTTGTAGTTCCCGAATAACGCTTATAAAAAAGGACTTTGACTCCCAGTCAAAGTCCTTTTTCGTTTAGTCACTAATTGGTTTCATTGTGGGGAATAGGATAACTTCGCGGATACTATCGGAGTTTGTAAGCAGCATAACTGTTCTATCAATACCGATACCCATACCGCCTGTGGGGGGCATACCATATTCCATAGCGGTGAGGAAATCCTCATCAAGCATTTCTGCTTCATCATCACCACGCTCACGAAGCTCTAACTGCTTTTCAAAGCGTTCACGCTGAACGATGGGGTCATTAAGCTCGGAATAAGCATTTGCAAGCTCGCTGTGGCATATAAAAAGTTCAAATCTTTCGGTAAGTCTGGGGTCCTCGGGTGAAGCCTTTGTGAGGGGAGAAACCTCAACAGGATACATTGTGATAAATGTGGGCTGAATGAGTTTTTCCTCAACACGCTGGTCAAAGCAAGCGTAAAGCGCGTTACCCCATGTTTTATCTGCGGTATCCGCAAGCTCAACACCAATACCTTCTGCTGCCTTTACGGCCTCGGCATCATCGGTAATAGCACCGAAATCAATGCCCGCATACTCTTTAACAGCATCAACCATAGTAAGTCTGCGCCAACCTGGTG
>CAZIXG010000212.1:1344-1565 GCA_964543305.1 uncultured Ruminococcus sp. | reverse complement strand
GATACAGGCTCCATCATCTGTCCCATAGTGCCATCGGCTAAAATCATAGCGGTCATTCGGTACTTATCGGCAAGTAGGAAGCCCTTAACGGTAAGGTCAGCCATTTCCTGAACGGAGGAGGGGGCTAAAACTATCATCTTAAAGTCGCCGTGACCGCCGCCCTTTGTTGCCTGAAAATAGTCTGCCTGACTTGGCTGAATACCGCCAAGTCCGGGGCCGCC
>CAZIXG010000212.1:0-1334 GCA_964543305.1 uncultured Ruminococcus sp. | reverse complement strand
CCGCCACGCTGAACATTAACTACCAAAGAGGGCAAATCAGCGCCAGCAAGATAGGAAAGGCCCTCGCTCTTAAGCGAAATTCCTGGGCTTGAGGATGAGGTCATAACGCGCTTGCCTGTAGCGGCAACGCCGTATACCATATTAATAGCTGCAACCTCACTTTCGGCCTGCAAGAAACAGCCGCCGATTTTGGGCATTTTCTTTGCCATATATGCGGCAATTTCGGTCTGTGGGGTGATGGGGTAGCCAAAGTAGTGCATACAGCCGGCCTTTATAGCGGCCTCTGCAATGGCTTCATTACCCTTCATCAAAATCTTTTCTGCCATTTTGTTCACTACCTTTCTACCTTGATAATGCAGTCGGGACACATCATAGCGCAGGATGCACAGCCAACACAGGCTTCCTCATCGGTGATAACTGCGGGATGATGGCCTTTTTTGTTAATTTTTTCTGAATCAAGCTTCAAAAGCTTCTTAGGGCAGGCATCAATACAAAGACCGCAGCCCTTGCAATTGTCTGTCTTAAAAGTCAGTTTTGCCATATTCATTACTCCCTTTTATAAAATCAAAAGTTAATATTATACCGGTCTGGACTGGAGTCTAAGCGCCATCAGATTTTGAATTTTCTCTGAAAGCTCGCCGTATAACTCCTGTATTACCGTTGTAAGCTTTAGCGGCACACCCGAAAGGCGCTCGACCTCGCGGGCATATTCCATAGATTTAATAACATCTTGGGCGGTGGTCATATCGCCGATGTTTGAATTGTTAACAAGCCCTGTAAAGGGTAGCTTGCAGGCATACTCTATTTCCCGCATAACCTCTATCGTGGAGGCGACATCAGGCGTAAGCGGACGAAAACAGTTTATAACCATAAGCATCTCGTAATTGTCCTCAGCCTTAATTTCGGGAACAAGTCGGCCAAGCGCTAATGCGCCGCGGTCATCGCCGCCGATGTCAAGCACCGCCGAAAGTGTTTTATCGGCAGTGAGTGTATACATATCCTGCGGAAGCGCGGGTATATCCACATTGGTGTTCGCATATTCCGAGCAGATAAGGCGTATATCGGCATTTTTAAAATCCTCTATACTGTCTTTGGCTCGGAAATAAGGGTTCACAATGTCGAGGTCGGCTATGGCAACCTTATCGCGGGCTTTTCTTAGCTCCAGCGCCATATTCACCGCAACATTGGTCTTTCCGCTTCCATAGTGACCGCAAAGAAGCGTAAGCCGTTTATAGTTATACATTAAATTCACCTAGGGTAGAGCAAATGATCCAAACACCGTTTTGAAAAGGCGGATTTTTGCTCATACTTTGTTAAAATACTCGTTAATCCGT
>CAZIXG010000211.1:0-1581 GCA_964543305.1 uncultured Ruminococcus sp. | reverse complement strand
CTGGAGTGGCTCAGTTGGTAGAGCAGCTGATTCGTAATCAGCAGGTCGTGGGTTCAAGTCCCATCTTCAGCTCCAAATAACCTAAAAGTCTGCAAAAACAGTCTTTTAGGTTATTTTATTTTACAATAATTGTTGAAAATTGTCAAGAAAATTTATTTTTTTGATATTTTTGTACAAAACGAAAATACAAGCCTATTCTGTCGAAAAGAAAAAAATATTTAGGGTTTATCCCAATGCACACAAGGTAATAATTTAAATGTAATTACGGAGGTGTTGCGGGATGTACGGTAATAAGGTTGTCATTTGCGGGGTGGACACTTCAAAGCTGCCGCTTTTAAAGGAGAAAGAAAAAGAAAATCTGTTGCGAGAGGTCAAGGCGGGAAGCAAGCGAGCGCGCGATGAGCTTATAAATGGAAATTTGCGCCTTGTGCTAAGCGTGGTGCAGCGGTTTTCAGGGCGCGGGGAGAACCCAGACGATCTGTTTCAGGTCGGATGCATAGGGCTTATAAAATCAATAGATAATTTTGATATCACGCAAAATGTTCGATTTTCAACCTATGCTGTTCCTATGATAATCGGTGAAATTCGCCGCTATCTCAGAGATAACAATTCAATAAGGGTAAGCCGCTCTATTAAGGATACCGCATACCGCGCTATGCAGGTTAAAGAGCAATATATTAATAAGCATCAAAAGGAGCCCACAGTCACCGAAATTGCTGAGATGTTAGGCATCCCACGCGAGGATGTGGTGATAGCGCTTGAAAGCATTGTAGACCCTGTGTCGCTTTATGAGCCTGTTTATTCCGATGGCGGCGACACAATATATGTTCTCGATCAGGTGGGCGATAAAAACGATGATAAGAACTGGCTTGATGAGATATTCTTAAAGGAATCTATAAAAGCATTATCTGAGCGAGAAAAGAAAATTTTAAGCCTTCGCTTTATGCAAGGCAAAACCCAGATGGAGGTTTCAAATGAAATAGGCATATCTCAAGCTCAGGTTTCACGCCTTGAAAAAAACGCGCTTAAAAAAATAAAGTCATAAAACGGTAGCACTTTCAGTCTTAAAAGCGGCGCTCGAATATGTTTTTTGGATGTATGTTAAAGTGAGTTTGAAGGTTTTCAAAAATTTTTACAGTTAATTTCGGAGGGAATACTCCATTTTCAATTTTATTTAAACTGTAGACACTGATACCTAATATTTTAGCCATTTTGTTTTTTGAAAGATTATAGTGTTTTCTAAGCCATACTATATTATATAATAAATTCTCTAATTCATTTTTAATTATAACATTTAGCATTTTATATTTCTCCAATTATGATAGTAATTTTACAACTAAAAGGTGTAAGTAATATTATATTACGCCTAAAAGGTGTAAAAGTCAATACAATTTTTAGATGTGGATTACAATAAAAACAGATATATAAAGGAGAAACTACGATGTATAGAATAAGGGATTTAAGGGAAGATAGAGAACTAAGCCAAACTGAAATTGCGAAAGTGATTAAAACCACTCAGCAGCAATATAGCAAAATTGAAATGGGCAAGGCAGATATCAGCGGTGAAAAGCTGATATTATT
>CAZIXG010000210.1:0-1583 GCA_964543305.1 uncultured Ruminococcus sp. | reverse complement strand
GAGAATTATATATACAAGGAAAAATCAATAATAACACCGCTAATATAATGATGATGTATTGTGTAAATGCAGGACCTGCTTTTATCACGCTTGCAGTTGGCGTAGGTATGTTTTCCTCCAAGAAAATAGGTTATATATTACTGTTGTCACATATCGGGGCAACGGTTATTAATGCGCTTGTAGCATCAAAATTCACACGAAATAGCATTGTTATTAACTCTGTAAATAAAAAGGAATATTTAAAATTCACCGATAACTTTGTTTTAAGCACAGGTGATGCATCGGCTTCCGTTTTAAAAATTTGCGCCTTTGTTTTAGTTTTTTCGGTTATAAATTCTTATCTTGTTTATTTTTCTAAAGATTTGACAATTTTTAAATATATGGTCTATTTCACTGAGGTCACCTCTGCTGTTACTCTTACTAATAACCTTATATTTGTAAGCTTTCTGTTAGGCTTTGCGGGCATTTCAATATGGTTTCAGCTATTTTCAATTTTCAAGGATATAGGTATTAATTATTCAATTTTTGTGCTTGGCAGACTGATGCACGGCACTATTAGCGCCATAATAACATTCTTATTATTAAGAATTTTTAATTTAGCAAAAAGCACATTCAGTAATAATATTCAAGCAGAAAGCAGATTATTAGTAACCAACATATCGTTAACATTTTCTCTTACCGCAACAATTATTTTGTTTTTAATTTTTATATACAGTAAAAATCATAGTAGAAAAATACTTAACGATGTGATATAATACTTTGCGGAGTTGATGTTTATGGGTAAAAGCGCTTTTAATAAAAAGCTCGCAAAATCGTGTTTTTGGTGTATGCACGGTAAAAAGTCTGAATTTTCAGATGAAGTGTTTTGCAAAAAGCACGGCGTTACAACAAGGCTCGATGCATGCCGTCACTATAAATATGACCCGCTTAAGCGCATACCCAACAAAATAAATCCCACAGGCGATTTTAGCGCCGATGACTTTAGCATCTAAACAGAATAATGTTTTTTTCAAAGGAGGGATACCGTGGATAACACAAAAACAATTGCAACAAACAAAAAGGCTTTTCATGAATATTTTGTACTTGAGAGTTACGAAGCGGGCATTTCCCTCTCAGGCACTGAGGTTAAGTCTATAAGGCAAGGCGGTGTCAATTTGAAGGATGCTTGGTGCAATGTTGAAGATGGCGAGCTTATTTTAAAGCAGATGCATATCAGTCCCTATGACCATGGAAACATTTTTAATCGCTTGCCTAAGCGTGACAGAAAGCTGCTTATGCACAAGCGTGAAATTATGCGCTTGTTTGGCACAGTTAAACAACAAGGACTTACCCTTATTCCCCTATCTATCTATTTTAAAGGCTCACTTGTAAAGGTTCAGGTTGGCCTTTGTAAAGGCAAACAGCTTCACGATAAGCGTGCCACAGCCGCCAAGCGTGATGCCGACAGAGCAATTGACCGCGCTATAAAGGAGCGTAATCAATAATAAATTTGGGGCCGTAAAGGTTTCGACAGGGATTTTGAACCATCGGAAGCGAGCAGCGGTGCGGAACCGCTTTAAAATCCGCAATTTAAAATTAACTGA
>CAZIXG010000209.1:0-1605 GCA_964543305.1 uncultured Ruminococcus sp. | reverse complement strand
CTGCCCTTAAAAACGGTACCGAAATGGGACTTAAGGCTAAGGCCTATATCGAAAAAGGCGAGCTCGTTCCCGATGAGGTCGTAATCGGCATCATCCGTGAGCGCCTTTTAGAGGAAGACTGCAAGCAGGGCTTCATTCTCGATGGCTTCCCCCGCACAATACCGCAGGCCGAAGCGCTTGACAAAATGGGCATACTTATCGATGCTGCACTCTCTATCGAGGTTGCAGACAGTGAGATAGTAAAGCGTATGTCAGGCAGAAGGGTTTGCGAAAAGTGCGGCGCCAGCTATCACACAGAATATAAAAAGCCCGCAAAGGAAGGCGCTTGTAATGCCTGTGGCGGCGCGCTTGTAATCCGTAAGGATGATGAGCCCGAAACTGTTCTCAATAGACTTCAAGTCTATCACGAGCAGACAGAGCCGCTCAAGAGCTATTATGAAGCCTCAGGTAAGCTGCTTATAGTAGAGGGACAGGATGAGGTAGAGGATACCACCGCCCTTGTGCTTGCTGCTCTTTCGGAGATATAGGTATGATAGTTCTTAAAACCGGCCGCGAGCTTAAGGTGATGCGAGAAGCTTGCAGAATATCGGCCGAAGCATTAAGATTAGTAGGCCTCGCGGTGGAGCCCGGTGTCACAACTGCCGAGCTTGATAGGATAGCCGAAAAATATATCCTAAGTCAGGGCGCGGTTCCTAACTTCAAGGGATATGAGGGTTATCCTGCAACCGCATGTATATCTATCAACAACGAGGTAATTCACGGCATACCGTCTAAAAATCGCCGTGTTGAGGCGGGGGACATTGTTTCCATCGACCTCGGCGCTAAATTTGACGGATACCACGGCGACAATGCCGCCACTTTCGCCTGCGGAGATATTTCCGAGGAGGCGAAGCGGCTGATGGATGCAACCCGCGAAAGTCTTTATGAAGGCATAGCGGCGGCTGTATCCGGCGGCAGGCTGGGGGATATCGGTCACGCGATACAGCAGTATGTTGAGAAAAGGGGCTTTAGCGTGGTAAGGCAGTTTGTCGGTCACGGAATCGGGACCAGCCTTCACGAGGCTCCTGAAGTACCCAATTATGGCACCCCCGGAAGGGGAATCCGACTAATGCCCGGTATGACCTTGGCGATAGAGCCAATGGTTAACTTCGGAAAAAGCGAGGTTAAAATAATGCCGGACGGCTGGACAGTGCTGACAAAGGACGGCTCACTTTCAGCCCATTTTGAGCACACAATAGTAATCACACCAGATGGTCCTCAGATTTTAACTAAACCGTGAGGTGCAGAATGGTAGGAAGAATTGTGTACTCGGCTGCAGGTCGAGACCGAGATAGTGCAATGGTAATAGTAGGTGAGACCGCAGACCACCTGTTAGTGTGTGACGGGAAGGTGCGGCGGCTCGAGCGCCCAAAGCGCAAGAACCCGAAGCATCTCCGCTTTACAAACGCCTATCTTGAGCCTGAACAGCTTGAAACAAATCGCAGGATTAAAAGAGAATTAAAAGCATATTCTCTCTGTGATGTTAAGGAGGAAAAGTAATGTCAAAATCGGATATGATTGAACTTGAAGGCACCGTTGTTGAAGCAATGCCTAACGCAATGTTCA
>CAZIXG010000208.1:0-1612 GCA_964543305.1 uncultured Ruminococcus sp. | reverse complement strand
ACCCACTCGACTGTGTAGTTCTGGGTACTGCTAAGCGCCTTGAGGCAGACAGTGGATTTGATAACTATGTGTTCCGCAGAGGCAAAAGATTCAGATAACATATTTTTCATACAATACTTAAGGAGTAAAGAAAATGCGTTTTTTCTTTCGCAGCCGACAGTTTAAAATAATTATTTCTGTTTTTGCAATAATTGTTGTGCTTACTGCCATATTTGGGATAATCGGCAGCAGAATGTCACCCCAAACGGATATAGCAGGCTCTCTTGCGGCGCCTTTTCGAAAGGTGGCTACCGAAATTTCGGATGTTGTTGAAGATTTCCTCACAACCTATAACAACAGTAATGAGTTGAGCCTTCAAAACGCCGAGCTTAAATCAGAAATAGATGAGCTTAGGCAGCAGATAGCAGATTACAACGAGCTGACCGCTCAAAACGAGTTTTATAAGAGTTATCTTGGCATCAAGGAGCAGCATCCCGATTTTGAATTTGCCGATGCCACGCTTATTTCCCGCGACCACGATGACCCTTACGGCGGTTTTGTGATTAATAAGGGCTCGATGTCTGGCATTGCTAAGTATGACCCTGTAATTACCGATGCGGGTGTTGTGGGCTATATAACCGAGGTGGGACTTATATCCTCCAAGGTTACCACAATTTTAAACCCCGATATCACAATGGGCGCGCTTGATAACCGAACAAGCGACTCCGGAATAGTTACAGGCAACATCACCTTATCTCAAAAAGGTATGTGCCGATTCTCTAACCTTTCACGCTCCTGCAGTGTGGCGGTGGGCGACTATGTTGTTACCTCTGGCGAGGGTATATTCCCCGCAGGTCTTCTTATAGGCTCGATAGAATCTATCGGAAGCGACGAATACAACACATCTATTTACGCTGAGATAAACCCATTTGTTGAAATTGATAATGTAAGAGATGTTATGGTTATAACCTCCTTTGCAGGTCAAGGCGGAATAACAGTCGGCACGGAGGATAAGTGATATGTCCTACCGTAAAAAAAGTTTTTTGCTTCCGCTTATAAATGCCGTTTTTATGGGAGCTCTTGTTCTGCTTCATTATAACGGCGCTTTCACATTTAAGCTTTGGCAGGCAACGCCTATGCTGCCTCTTACATTACTTGTGGCAATCGGAATGTTTTCCACCGAGCTTACCGCGGCACTCACAGGGCTTGCAGTTGGTATATTTATGGATAGCGCAGCCAGCACACCGCAGGGCTTTCACGCGATTATATTTTTATGCTTGGGACTTGGCATTTCGCTGATAGTAAAGCACCTGTTTAATAATAATGTGTTTTCAAGCTGTGCGCTATGTCTTATGGCATCCGCCCTTTACTTTATTTTGCGCTGGTGCTTTTGCTTTGCCTTTTCGCTTACCTTTACGCAAAGTCTTAACTATCTTTTGCAAATTGCACTCCCCTCGGTTATTTATACCTCTGTTTTTATAATTCCTTTTTATTATCTTGAAAGATATTTATTCAGTAAAATACGCTAAAAAGAGGTGACAGTTATGCCATTTAAAAGAAATCGCCAGACCGCACTTACAGTGCTTTCTATAATACTTGCTTTGCTTATTGTGGCATACACTGCCAGAATATA
>CAZIXG010000207.1:0-1624 GCA_964543305.1 uncultured Ruminococcus sp. | reverse complement strand
TGTAAGGTGAGGCTCTATTGTAACGGCATTCCCGCCCATTTCAATAAACTCATCAAGTATAAACTTAATATTTCCTTCACCTGTGCCTGCAACAACCACAGTACCATCTGTAAGGGCATCCTTGATATGCAAATATAAGGTATGCTCTTTTAAGGCTTGCCAAGCTTCGATAGTATCTATACCGCGTTGAATAAAGTTTGCAGGATCAAATATTCCTTTAAGATTTGGTAACGCCTTATATAATTTGAGACATCTCTCGGGAATATCGGCATAAAGACCTCTTTCATTTTCAAGGCAAGGGATTACGCCGTGTGATGTTATTACATCCACCATCTGAGCGACCTTGTCTATAACTTCGCCTGTGCAGTCCTCAATTTTTCTGTCCTGAGGTATATAGAGCGAAAACATACGCATACATTTAGCCTCTAAGATATCGGCTATTTCCATTGTACGCTTCAACTTCTCTATATGCTCTTCAAATCCACTCTCTCCTAAAACCACTTTACCAAAAGGGGAGCCAATGGACCATATCTGCATATTCGCAGCATCCATCTTTTCTTTAATTTCATACGCCTTTTTAGCAGAAATGTCGGCGATATTAATATCATCTACATTTCTAATCTCAAGACCATTTAAACCGTTTCTTCGCATTGCTTCAATCTGCCCATCGATTGTGGGATTTGCTTCATCGGCAAATGCAAATATTTTTATTTTAGCCATACTAACAACCTCGATTACAGTGCTTCAAACTCTGTTCTGTAAGCCGAATCCACATCAGGCTTATCTATGAATATTTTTTCCTTGTTTTCAAGCTTAGAAAAGGCTTCATAATACCTATGCCCAAGCTCAATTAGAGCAGCTGTGGAAAAGTGCAGATTATCAGGTTTGGCGCCTAACCCCTTAGCAGAAGCAAAACCTACCAGTTTATCTTCTTCCGCTACTTTTTCAAGAGCATTATTTACATAGGTATAATTTTTCAGATCAGGATCAAGAGTGCAATCTTTAAGGAAATCACCAAGTCCACCTAAAATAAACGGAACATCATATAAATCAAGTTCTTTTCTAAACGCGGCTATCAAAGCATTGAGCCTCTCCTCATAAACAGGGTATCGCGTCTGCGAACAGTCACCCTCACCCTGATGCCATAAAACACCTGCTATTGTTGATGTTCGGGAAGCAAGTCGTGCTTGATATACCGCATTATCAAAAAGCAGTCCGCCTTCCCTCCAACGGCCGATAGAGGTTCCACCATCAGCGCAGGGAATTAAACCTACAGTAACCTCCTTATGGTTAGCTAAATAATCTTGAGCAAAAGTTTCAGCAAGGTTATATCCCGCAAAAGAACGGTCGTTATTCACAGGGCGATAAAGCGGCTGCCATCTGCCATTGCGAAGCACACACATATTGCGGTTATCCAAAGTGGGAGCCTCGTCAAGGTCACCTCTGCCTGCCATATTAGATTGTCCAATCAATAAAAACGAATGTATCATTTTTCCTCCAAAGCAGTTATTGTTTATAAATATCTAAAATCTCTTTAACTCGTAATATTTCTAAATCAAAGTCCTGAAATTTAGCCTCAACAGAAATTCTTCCATTATAATCAATTTCATTAAGCATTTTTAAC
>CAZIXG010000206.1:0-1637 GCA_964543305.1 uncultured Ruminococcus sp. | reverse complement strand
ATCGGTATTATCTGTATAGCAGTGCTCAGAACTATGGGTATCGAAAACATAGTTGCGGTTGACGGTGAGGATAAGCGACTTGAATTTGCCCGCCTTATGGGCGCTAATGCCGTTGTTAACTTCAAAAACCACAAGGGCATTGAGGCTTTGGCAGATGGTGTTAAGGATGCCTTCGGCGGATATCTCGCAGACTTTGCTTTCCAGTGCACAGGCTCACCTGTAGCACATAGCAATATCTATAAGTTTATCCGTAACGGCGGCGGTCTTTGCGAGCTTGGCTTCTTCATCAATGGCGGTGACGCTCAGATTAACCCCCACTTTGATATCTGCTCCAAGGAAATAACAACCGTTGGCTCTTGGGTATACACACTTCGTGATTATGCCACCACCTTTGATTTCCTTAAGCGTGCAAAGGGAATAGGACTTCCCATAGAAAAGCTTATTACCCACAAGTATCCCCTTGAACAGATTAACGAAGCACTTGTAACCAACCTTAAGATGGAAGGTCTCAAGATAGCTATTGTGAATAAGTAAGGAGAATTCTTATGGGAATGGCTACCGGCATACTTGAGGTGTTCGGCCTCGTGACCGCGTTTGTTGCCTGCGATGCGGGCTGCAAGGCGGCGGATGTAACGGTTGAGCATTTCGATAAAAACAAGCCCGGCAATGCAGATGAGCTTGAAGTTCCACTGATTGTAGCAATTAAGTTCAGAGGCACCGTCTCAGCAGTTGAAGCTGCTATGGAAGCGGCAAGTCTTGCGGCCGAGCGTGTATCGGGTGTTGTTACATCCCACATAATCACAAGAACCGAACCCGAAACAGAACAAATGTTAAAGCTCAATGCTTTTGATAAAAATTAAATTACTTTTTGGAGGATAATTATTATGTCTAAAGAAGCTCTTGGTATGGTAGAAACCCGCGGTCTTACCGCCGCAATTGAAGCTGCAGATGCTATGGTAAAGGCAGCAGAGGTAACACTCATCGGCACTGAAAAGATAGGCTCAGGCCTTGTATCTGTTATGGTACGCGGCGATGTAGGCGCAGTTAAGGCTGCAGTTGAAGCAGGCTCTGCCAACGCTTCCAGACTCGGCGAGCTCGTAGCAGTTCATGTAATTCCGAGACCTCACGCTGATGTTGAAAAGATACTTCCCAAGTTTTAATCGAGGAGTAGTTAGTTTATGAAGTCTTTAGGACTTATCGAAGTTTCGGGAGTAACAGCCGCGGTTGATTGCCTTGATATTATGTGCAAATCGGCCGATGTGCAGTTTGTAACATGGGAGAGAAAGCTCGGTGGCAGACTTGTAACCGTTGTGGTTGAGGGTAATATCTCGGCTGTAACAGCAGCGGTTGAAAATGCCGTTGCGGGAGCTATTAAAAAGCCCTGCGCATCTGCCGTGATAGCAAGCCCCCACGAAGAGGTTCAGCGTCTGTTGGAGCTGAGCGCATCCCGAATGAAAAAGTAAGGTAGGTTGAACTTATGAGTACAACTAATACAACTAAGAAAACAACAAATTCCGCAGCCGGCAAGGCAACAACTGCCGCAAAGGCTGCTGAAGCTAAACCAAAGGCTGCTGTGGCAGCACCTGTAAAGGAGGTAAAGAAAATGGCACTCGAAGCATTAGGTATGGTAGAAACCC
>CAZIXG010000205.1:0-1676 GCA_964543305.1 uncultured Ruminococcus sp. | reverse complement strand
CCGTTCGTCAACCTGGCTCTACAATGAAGCCGATAGCCGCCTATGCGCCCGCTATTGAAGAGGGACTTATCACATACTCGACAAAGGTTAATGATACTGCTACCACTTATAACGGCTGGAAGCCTGTTAACTGGTATGGCTCTTATTGGGGTAATATATCTGTTCAGTACGCTCTTGAGCGTTCTGTTAACACAATACCCGTTCAGCTTGTGGACCAGCTTACTCCACAGTTCAGCTTTGATTTTCTTACGAAAGAGCTTGGCATTACAACTCTTACTGCTGAGGATGTAAACCTTTCACCGCTTGGAATGGGCGGTACAAATGGCGGTATCACTACAATGGAATCTGCTGCAGCCTATGCGATTTTTGGCAACGGCGGACTATATTATGAGCCAACTCTTTACTATGCGGTTTATGATCAGCATAACGAAATAGTTCTTTCGAACGAGAATATTGAAGCTAATGTTGCTATCAGTGAGGATACCGCAACAGTTATGAACAAGCTGCTTCAAGGAGTTGTTTACGGTGCCAACGGTACAGGCAAGGCGGCGGCAAGCTTCATTCCAAATATGAAAATATACGCAAAAACTGGTACCTCCAATAATTCTAATGACCTATGGTTTGTTGGCGGCTCACCATATTATGTGGCTTCCTGCTGGTGCGGATATGATACCCAACAGGCTATATCGGATAGCGGTATAGCAAGAAAAATGTGGGGTGCTGTTATGTCGCAGATTCACTCAGAACTTAAGCCTGCGGCATTTGCAGAAAGTAGCTATGCTACTGAGCGTTACTATTGCACCGAAACAGGTCTTCTTGCTACAGATGCATGCCCGACAAAGGCTAACGGATGGTATCGTAAAAACGGAACACCTGAAGCCTGTGCAACACATGAAGGTACTCTCCTTGATGCGCCCTCTACCGAGACCGAAAGCACAGAAGACGCCGAGCAAGAAACTGCTGAATAGCACTAATTATTAAATAACCCGCCTTTAAATACATTGGTGGGTTATTTTTATGTTTTTTGTATTGACAACTGTTTTAATTATGATAAAATAATATACGGAATAATTTGTTTGTTTCGTTAGAAACGAAAGGAGAACAAAATGGAAGATTTAATAAAAAGAATCAGTGATGTCGGCGTTGTGCCGGTAATCAAAATTGACGATGCTAAGGATGCTATTCCTTTGGCAGAGGCTCTTAAAAAGGGCGGCCTTTGTTGCGCAGAGGTAACCTTCCGCACAGATGCTGCTGAGGAGGCTATCCGCCTTATCGCTCAGGAATATCCTGATTTTCTTATCGCTGCGGGTACCGTGTTAACTCCCGAGCAGGCTGATACGGCTATGGCTGCAGGCGCTTCCTTCATTGTAAGCCCCGGCTTTAACCCGGTAGTTGTTAAGCACTGTAACGAAAAGGGATATCCCGTAATCCCCGGTGTTTGCACTCCAAGCGAGGTTGAGGCTGCTATGTCACTTGGCCTTAAGTATCTTAAATTCTTCCCCGCAGAGGCTGCAGGTGGTGTTAAGATGATAAAGGCAATGGCAGCACCCTATACAAAGATTAAGTTTATGCCAACAGGCGGCATCGGTCCTAAGAACCTTGCTGATTACCTTAACTGCAAAGCAATTTTTGCTTGCGGCGGTAGCTGGATGGTTCCCGGTGATAAGATTACAGAG
>CAZIXG010000204.1:0-1703 GCA_964543305.1 uncultured Ruminococcus sp. | reverse complement strand
TAACTGAGAAATTGTGTTAGAAAGCATACCGCCGGGAACTTGGTAAAGAAGTGTTTTTGCATCAACATTAAGCACCTTGGGGTCAAGTGTGCCCTCTGCCTTCATCTTGTTGGCAACGCCGCGGAAGTGAACCGCAACATCACTCAGCCTTTCAAGGTCAAGGCCTGTATCGCGCTCGGTGCCCTGAAGTGTTGCAACAAGTGCCTCGGTTGCGGGGTTTGCAGTACCGTTAGCAAATGGTGACAGCGCACAGTCTACTATATCAACGCCCGCCTGAGCCGCCATAAGGTAGGTCATATCGCCTGTACCTGTGGTGTTGTGTGTGTGCAGGTGAATCGGCACCTTAACACTTTCCTTAAGCTTCTTAACAAGTGAGTATGCATCAAAGGGTAAAAGCAGGTTTGCCATATCCTTAATGCAGATAACATCGGCGCCCATATTTTCGAGAGTTTTTGCAAGATTTACAAAGTATTCCTCGTTGTGAACGGGACTTGTTGTATAGCTGATAGCAGGCTCGCAAATACCGCCGTGCTCCTTACAGGACTTGATAGCCTGCTCAAGGTTACGCGGGTCGTTAAGCGCATCGAAAATACGGATAACATCGATACCGTTTTCGATAGATTTTTTAACGAACATATCAACAACATCATCGGCATAATGCTTATAGCCTAAGATGTTCTGACCACGGAAAAGCATCTGAAGCTTGGTGTTGGGCATATGCTTTTTAATGGTACGAAGTCTCTCCCAAGGGTCCTCATTAAGAAATCTCATACAAGAATCAAAGGTAGCGCCGCCCCAGCATTCAACCGACCAATAGCCAACCTTATCGAGCTGCTCAAGCGCGGGGAGCATATCCTCAAGGCGCATACGGGTTGCCGCCTGAGACTGATGCGCATCACGCAATATGGTATCAGTAATATATAAGGGTTTTTTCTCCATAATATAATTTATCCTTTCTGTGCTTTTATCAAAAAGCACATATATAGCGGTTTGGGCAATTTAATTCAAACCAAAACTTGGCGGTTTGAGGAAAATTGTTCAGGGTGCCGTTTTGCAGCAAGGGTGCCGTATTTTCTATACTGCCCCTCGCAAAAAGCGGTGCCGTGGGCAATTTAATTCAAACCTAATCTTATCCAAATAGAGAGATAAGAACACCGGCGGCAATTGCGGAGCCTATAACTCCTGCAACATTCGGTCGCAGAGCGTGCATAAGCACGAAGTTAGAGGGGTTAGCCGTCTGACCTACCGACTGTGATACACGCGCCGCCATAGGAACGGCTGAAACGCCTGCCGAGCCGATAAGCGGGTTAATCTTATTCTTGGTAAAGATGTTCATAAGCTTTGCAAGAAGCACGCCACCCGCGGTGCCGATACCGAAAGCAACAACGCCCATAATCATAATTTTAACGGTATCGCCGTTGAGGAAGGCCTTAGCGGTAGCGGTAGCGCCAACAGAAATGCCGAGAAAAATTGTAACAATATTCATCAGCTCGTTCTGAGCGGTCTTGCAAAGGCGCTCAGCCACGCCCGATTCCTTCCAGAGGTTACCAAGCATAAGGCAACCAACAAGGCTTGTAGCCGAAGGTACGAGCAGGGCTACAAATATTGTAACCACTATGGGGAAAATAATCTTTTCGGTCTTAGAAACCTGACGGAGCGGCTTCATAACGATTTCGCGCTCCTTCTTGGTTGTAAGCAGCTTC
>CAZIXG010000203.1:0-1708 GCA_964543305.1 uncultured Ruminococcus sp. | reverse complement strand
ATACGGGGGATTTTTTAGTTCCAAAACCAAACTTCGTTACGGCACCTCATCATAAAGCAGAGATTTTTGCTTTTTCTTTCTTACTCTTTCTTAAAAACACAAACGGATAAACAAGCAAGGAAAATGCAACGCCTGCCACCAAATCCACTACAGAGTGTTGCTTTATAAACACTGTGGAAAGGCTTATCAGTATTGCCGTAGCCGCAAATATAGTTCGCCAAAGTGTTGTGCCAAAGCGCTTTGAGTGCCAGCAGGTAAATAAAATTCCGAATGAGAATATAACATGAAGCGAGGGGCATACATTAGTATTGGTATCAATACTGTAAAGAAACCTCACACCGTCTGTAAAAATATTATCCCGCGGAAATTCAGCGGGCCTTAGTGACTGCATATTAGGGTATAAAAAATAAAATAACAAGGTTAGCGAGCAGGTGATAATTATAAAGGTGTGATATTTTTTAAACATCGGTATATCATAAAGCATTGTGTAAAGCACAATCCACACTAAAAGGAAATACCATACACAGTAGGGAACAAGAAAATATTCGCAAAAGGGAATTGCATCATCAAGCGGGCAATATATATCGCGGTAGCTTTCCACCGCCGTTCTTTCAAGAAGGAAAAAGCACAGTGCGTAAAGCGGCCAGTATAAAAGCAGCCACAAATGCCTGAATTCGGGCTTTGTTATGTGCTTTAGCCTAAAGCCCTTGTAGCTTTCAAGTCCCATAGCTCTCACCTCAATAAAATTCTCATTATCCAAATTATAGCATATATAAACGGCGATATGCTTAAATAATTATTAAAGCTTTTTTTAACAGAATAAAAACATATCAAAGTCCTTTTCTTTGGACAGTCGAAAAATTAAAATAAATTTGTAAAAAGTACTTGACAAATGTTAAGTTGCTGATTATAATAAAAATACAGAAATCGAACAAATGTTCGGCGGAGGAAATTTTATGAACACTGCTCAAGCTTTAAGAACTTTATTTGAAATCGCATTGGTGGCTTTGGCTCTTTATGCGGTATTTAACGAAAATAAATTTATCGCCCTTGAGGATAGAATAAAGGCGGCAGTGCGCCGTCGCCGTCTGCGCGTGCTGCGTGAGAATCGCGTAGCTTCCACCACCTATCCCACCTACAATTAATAATCCTTTTTTAATTTCTCTATCTTTCTTTAATGATAAGCCGCCACCGATGTGGCGGCTTATCATTTTTGCCATATCACAGTTTTGGCAAAATATTGTTAATTTTTTATCTTTTGGGGTATTGTTTTTTGTGTCGAATAATGATATAATTCTTTTGTATGAAAACTTGAAAGGAGTACATATATGAACTATTCACATGAAGTACAAAATATGTGCCCGCTCGCAAAGGGCGCATATCACGGTCCCGCTCCCATTCCTGAGGAGGGCAAATGGGTACAGGTTAAGGAAGTTAAGGATATTTCGGGCCTTACCCACGGTATCGGCTGGTGCGCACCTCAGCAGGGCGCCTGCAAGCTGAGCCTTAATGTTAAGGAAGGCGTTATCGAGGAAGCGTTGGTTGAAACCATCGGCTGCTCGGGTATGACACACTCTGCCGCTATGGCATCCGAAATCCTCGTTGGTAAAACACTTCTTGAAGCACTTAATACTGACCTTGTTTGCGATGCTATCAACACCGCTATGCGCGAATTATTCCTCCAGATAGTTTACGGTCGTACACAGAC
>CAZIXG010000202.1:0-1720 GCA_964543305.1 uncultured Ruminococcus sp. | reverse complement strand
TTATATTCCTTGTTGCTTGTGCAATTTCCTTTGCAACAGGTACTTCTTGGGGTACCTTTGGTATTCTTATTCCTATCGTTCTTGCTATTTTCCCCGTTGGCAGTGCACTTGGAACCATCGGTATGTCGGCTTGCCTTGCAGGTTCTGTTTGCGGTGACCACTGCTCACCGATTTCCGATACAACAATTATGTCTTCTGCGGGTGCGCAGTGCAACCACATTAACCACGTATCCACTCAGTTACCGTATGCACTTACCGTTGCCGGTATATCCTTTGTTGCATATATTGTAGCTGGCTTTGTTAATAACTGGATGATAGTATTGCCCGTATTCGCAGTTGTAACTGTTGCAACATTGTTTGTTATTAAGCTTGCAACTAAAAAAGCATAAAAATATTGCAAAATTAAATCACTGCATCTATAATATAGGTGCAGTGATTTTTTTGTGTGGTGATAAAAATTAAGAGGGAATTATCCAGAGCGACAGAAATAGAAAGAAGTATAATAAAAAAATATCGCAAGGGAATATGGAATGGTTTTGTCGGCGCTGTTAAAGAATATGAACTAATCAAGGAAAACGACAAAATTGCCGTTTGCATTTCCGGTGGCAAGGATTCAATGATACTTGCGAAATGTATGGAGCTGCTGCAGCGCCATAGCGAGGTGCCCTTTGAGCTTAAATATATTGTTATGGACCCAGGCTATGCCGAGCAGAACAGGAAGCTCATAGAGCAAAATTTGAAGCTGCTAAATATTGATGCTGAGATATTCACAAGCGATATATTCGATGTTGCATATAACGCGGGCGGCTCGCCCTGTTATCTGTGCGCTCGAATGAGGCGCGGAGCGCTCTATGCCAAGGCAAAGTCACTTGGCTGCAATAAAATAGCGCTTGGCCATCATTTTGATGATGTTATCGAAACCTTGCTTATGAGTATGATGTATTCATCAGAAATCAAGACAATGTTGCCTAAGCTTCATAGCACCAATTTTGAGGGAATGGAGCTCATAAGGCCGCTTTATAAGGTTAAGGAAAGGGAAATTATCGCGTGGTCTAGGTATAATGACCTGCATTTTTTGCAGTGCGCCTGCAAGTTTACTGAGGATAGCGCTCAGGATGAGCTGCTTTCAAAGCGAAAGGAAATGAAGGAGCTTGTAAAGAGTCTTAGAAAAGTAAACCCCGCTGTAGATGATAATATTTTCCGCAGCCTCCATAATGTTAATATGGCAACAATCCCAGGTTGGCGCGATGCCGATAATGGTGAAAAACATATGTTTTTAGAGAAGTATTAAAAATCAAAGAGGAAATAAAAGCCCCGAGAATTAATGATTTTCGGGGCTTATCTCTTGTGTGCGAAAAAACGGTTGAAAACTGAGAGTTTTTTAGTTAATCGTCTTTATTTCTAATAGTGCAATTTGAAATTTTAACTTTTCCATTTTTATTTTTAAAATTATGAATATTTGCGTTTTCTATTCTTGCATTAAAAGAAGCAAGCGCTAAACCATCAACAGTAAAATCTTTAACAGTAACACCCTTACATCTTGCCAAAGTCATACCTTGAATTTGGCAAGATGTAAAAGTTATATTTTCGTTATTACTGCCACAAACAAAGGCTATTTAACATCTTTTAAGAAAACAACAAACCCGAACATTTCACCAATCGGTAAAAGGTTCGGGTTTGAATGCTTTGGTGCCGCTGACCGGACTTGAACCGGTACGGT
>CAZIXG010000201.1:0-1744 GCA_964543305.1 uncultured Ruminococcus sp. | reverse complement strand
CCGTTCTTTGCGGAGTGGAGTCTAACGGTATGATTTTAGCCGCCGACTGCCCTGATGAGCAGGTTAAGGTTCTCTTTGTTGATGATATACCCGAGGGCTGCAAGATAAGATAATGGATTATCCAAAGGATTGTATTTTAAACGAGCCGCTTATTTTTGACAGTCATTCGCATTATGACGACAAAAAGTTTGATGGCGTGCGCGATGAGTTGCTTTCTGATATGCATAAAAACGGCGTTGCAGGTATTCTTACCTGCGGCTGTGATGCGGCTTCATCAAAAGCGGCGTTAACACTCGCCGAAAAATATGATTTTGTCTATGCGGCTGTGGGCATTCACCCCGGAAATCTTGAGAGTGGAACCACGATACAGGAAATAAGAGCGATAGCCTCTCATCCAAAATGTGTGGCTATCGGCGAAATAGGACTCGATTACTACTGGGAAAGTGATAATAAAGCCGAGCAAATAAAAACATTTAAAAAGCAAGTTCTGTTGGCCAAAGAGCTCGATTTGCCCATAATTGTTCACGACCGCGATGCCCATGAAGACACCTTGAATATACTTAAAGAGTATAAGCCAAAGGGCGTTGTTCATTGCTTTTCAGGGAGCGTGGAAATGGCAAGAGAGATAATAAAGCTTGGGCTTTATATCGGCGTTGGCGGCGTTATTACCTTTAAAAACGCGCGCAAGCTGCCCGAGGTTGTGGCAGAAATTCCCGACGAGCTATTGCTTGTGGAAACCGACTGCCCATACTTAGCGCCCGAGCCTTATCGCGGAAAGCTTTGCAATTCGGGTATGATAGCGCTTACCGCACAAAAAATTGCGCAAATTAAAAACACTTCTGCCGAAGAAATTTTAAAGCAGACTGCCAAAAACGCAAAAACACTTTTCGGAATATAGTATAAACACCCCGCCTTTGCAGATAATATCTGTGAAAGCGGGGTGAATTTTCGATGGAAAACGAAAAGAACAGAAACTTTGACAATAATAACAAAAACAATCAGCAGAACAAGAACAACAAAAAGAACGATAATAAAAGTGATAACAAAAACGACAATAACAAGTTCAACAATAATGACTAATATTTCTTGAAAAGACGGCTTTCTATCAGCGATAGAAAGCCGTCTTTATTAAAATCAAAATATGCTAAAAAACGAGTAAATTAAAGTAAAACAGAGCATTTCAGAGTTTAATATATTTCGCGCGAAAATTTTATTGAAATTTCTACATTTTTTGCAAATTTTGCTTGACTTTTTGCCGCGTGTGTCTTAATCTTATTATTGCTGATACATATATATAATATATATTCGGCATTTAACGCATCTGTGTAGAAAGACGGTTGGTACTAATGTATGCCGTAGCGCACAATTTGTAGTGCTATGAAAAACCCTTTGTCTGGGCATACAAACATACAATCGGGGTATCGCGCAGGGGTAATGCGGAGCTTTCCGCAAATTTACTACTGTCGACACTTGGGTGTTTGACAAAGGGGGATGTGGTTAAATGAACCAAAAAAATATTGTAGAACTTAAGGACATTTTTGTTTCATTCGACGAGGAAAAGGTGCTTGACGGTCTTAACCTTGATATCAAGGATAAGGAATTTATAACCTTATTAGGGCCCTCGGGTTGTGGCAAGACCACCACGCTCAGAATTATTGCAGGCTTCCTTGACCCCGATAGTGGAGATATTTTCTTTGAGGGTAAAAGATTTAATGGTGTTCCTGCTTATAAAAGACAGGTTAAC
>CAZIXG010000200.1:0-1769 GCA_964543305.1 uncultured Ruminococcus sp. | reverse complement strand
CCCTCCGAAATAATTAATTAGATAAGCTCCTTATCGCTTGCTATCTTGTTGATAGCGATGCTTACCGGCTTTTCAAGGAGGATTTCCTCATTAGCCTCTGCCTCGTTTGAAATTTTACGAGCACAGTTTGCAATATCGGTTACCAAGCGATAACGATTTTTATAATTTTCAATAAGTTTACCAATTGCGGGATTTAACATAACAATATTTCCTTTCAGAATTTATTTACCTAAAACTTCATTTATAAGACATAAATTGCGGTCGGTTTTAAATTTATCGACATTTATAACAGCCATTGCATCATTAACCGCTTCGCTTAATTCATCATTTACGATGATATAGTCATACTCAACAGCTCTTGCGATTTCGCTAAGCGCCGCGTTGGTGCGTTGCTCAATCACATCGTCGACTTCGGTGCCTCTGCCACACAAACGCTCTTTAAGCACCTGTAAAGATGGCGGCATAATAAAAATGCTAACACTTTCGGGCATCTTCTCACGAATTTGTGCGGCGCCATTCACATCGACCTCAACAATCATATCGTTACCGCTTTCGATGCAGTTGATAACAGGAGCTTTTGGTGTGCCGTAATAATTGCCGACAAATATATTATGCTCTAACAACTCGTCATTTTTTAACATTTCTTCAAATTTTTCCCTTGAGATAAAGTTGTATTTTTCACCCTCCACCTCACCTGCCCTCATAGGACGGGTAATTGATGAAATGGAAAACTGAATTTCAGGACATTTTTTAAATATTTCCTTAAGCACAGTATCCTTGCCTGAGCCTGAAGGACCTGAAATAATAAACAAACGGCCTTTACTCATCCTCATCCTCCTCATCAACAATGGCGTTTTCATCGGTTATGCGGTTTGCCACCGTTTCGGACTGCAGATATGTTAGAATTATGTGGTCGCTATCAGTAATGATAACAGCCCTTGTTCTTCTGCCGTGAGTAGCATCAATTAGGGTGCCGCGCTCCTTAGCATCCTGAATAATTCTCTTAATTGGAGCCGATTCAGGGCTTACTATCGCTATTATTCTGCCCGCAGACACCATATTGCCAAAGCCGATATTAATAAGTCTCATATCATTACCTCTTAACTATTCGATGTTTTGTATCTGCTCTCTAATTTTCTCAATTTCAGACTTAATATCAACCACAACCTTGGTTATCTCCATATCCTGTGCTTTAGAGCCTATGGTGTTGGTTTCCCTGTTCATTTCCTGAACAATAAAATCAAGCTTTCTGCCGATAACTCCGCCCTCATCGAGCAAAGCACAAAGAGAAGCAATATGGCTTCTAAGCCTTACCGTTTCCTCGGCAACGGCAATTTTATCAGCATAAATAGCGGTTTCTGTGAGCAAACGCTGCTCATCAATTTGAACATCACCGATAAGCTCTTTTATCTTCTGCTCAATTTTTACGCGGTATTCTTTAACCGTTTCGGGCGAACGCTGCTCAATAAAAGCCAGCTGATTTAAGATGTAATCAGCTCTGCTTTTTACATCATTAACAAGCCTCTCACCTTCAACGGCGCGCATATTAACAAAGCTTTTAACCGCGGACTCAGTCGTTTCACAAACCGCTGAAGTGATGATTTCATCATCAATTTCGCGTTTTTTTACGGTGAATATTTCGGGGTTTCCAACAAGTGATGAAACCTTAATATCATCCTTTATGCGATACTGTTTAGCAAGATTATGTAACGCGGATATATAAGCATCTGCATAAGCACCGTTAACCTTAAGCTCAATAGAATTGGATG
>CAZIXG010000199.1:0-1783 GCA_964543305.1 uncultured Ruminococcus sp. | reverse complement strand
TCCGTTTCGCTTTGCGAAACACATTAATTGCTAATTGAAAATTGCTAATCGCTAATTACTCAAAAAGGAGTCTAAAATGAAAAAGATAATCAAAGGATTTTTATCTCTTGTTATAATAACAGCGCTTATGATAAGCCTCTTTGCATTTAATGTCTCGGCCGCATCTGTCACAGTAAACGGCGGCGAATATAATGTCGGCTCCAGCGTGAAGATAACCATAAACTTCAACGCCGATGCCACGCTCTATGCGGTGGAAGCCGATGTAAGCTATAATTCCAGCGTTCTCCGTCTGGATAGCGTTTCGGGCGCTGATTATAACATTGGCAACGGCACTGTTAAGATAGTGGACGATAAGTTCACCGCATCCAACCCTGCAAAATCAAGCTCATATACGCTTAACTTCACCGCTATTGCCGCAGGCAATTCCAATATCTCTGTGTCGGTGCTTGGCGCGGGTGAGTCAACCTCAAAGGCATCTGCTTCTGCCGCAGTAAAGGTTGTAACGCCTAAGCCCTCCTCAAACGCAAACCTTTCGGGTATCAGCCTTAGCGCGGGCGCTCTTTCCCCCGCCTTTTCCGCAAACACCACCAGCTATAATGTAACCGTTAAATACAGCGTTGATTCCATTTCAATATCAGGCGCGGTTGCAGATGGCGGCGCAAGATATGTCGGCGGCGGCACATTTGGATTAGATGTCGGCAATAACAGTCAGGTGCTCACCGTAACCGCGGCAGACGGCACCAAAAAATCCTACACAATAAATATTAAGCGTATGACCGAGGAGGAAACCGCCGCAGCCGAGGCTGCCGAGCGCGAAGCCAACCCCACATTGGTAGTTATAAATGATGTGGATTATAACATAGTGAATGATATCACCCTTATCACCGTTCCCGCAGGCTTCACCGCCGCAACCGAGATAAGAAAGGAAACCGAGCTTCCCGTTTTAAAGGACGATGCGGGCAAGTATACCCTTTGGTATCTCACCGATGCGAACGGCGAAAACGGCG
Source organism: uncultured Ruminococcus sp. (assembly GCA_964543305.1). Taxonomy (GTDB): domain Bacteria; phylum Bacillota; class Clostridia; order Oscillospirales; family Acutalibacteraceae; genus UBA737. The sequence goes on along the minus strand of CAZIXG010000199.1, from coordinate 776 downwards.
ACTATTATACCCGCGATGAAAACGATAACTTTGTGCGCCTTGGCTATGTGAATGCGAACGGCAAAATGTATATCGTGGAGCCATCTCCTGCCGATATGCTGTTGCCCACAGGCTTTATAGCCAATACCCTCGACCTAAACGGCGTGTCCGTTCCTGCTTTTAAGTCTGAGAATGCTGAGCTTGGCGATTTCTATGTCCTCTATATGTATGTCGGCGGCGAAAACGGATATTACCGTTACGATTCTCTTGAGGGCACCATTCAGCGTGCTCACGATTTCTACCTCGGCACCATAGCCACCGAAGAGGAGCCTGTCAGCATATTCGCTACCTTTGCCGCAATGCCTACACAGGGCAAGGTGGTAATCGCAGTGCTCGGTCTTGCAGTGCTCGCAGTAATCGCGCTTATTGTTTTGCTGATAGTAAAGATAAGCAGAAACAGGGCACAGTATGATGACGAGGATATGTATACCATTCCGCTTCAAACCGAAATCACAGGAATTTCCGGAATCAACTTCACCGAGGAAGCCGAACCCACAGAAATATCGGATACCGAGCCGACAGAGGAAACCAATTCCTCCACCGAGCAAGAAGTATCAACCATCGACCTCACCGAGCAAACCGAAACCACAGAAGAAAACGAATAAAACCTACAATGCATAATTAATCTAAACAAGCCTCTGCTTCAAAAGAAGCAGAGGCTTGTTAAATGAAAATATAAAAACATTGCGTAGGGACAGGCGTCCCCGACTGTCCGGAATAATGAATAATGAATAATT
>CAZIXG010000198.1:0-1784 GCA_964543305.1 uncultured Ruminococcus sp. | reverse complement strand
GTGATAAGGGTACACCTATTGTTCTTGTTCAGGGCTATTTTGATAATTTAACTGACTAATTATTTTTAATTTAAAAGCCACACTTCGGTGTGGCTTTTTTGTATATTAAAGTCCTACCTTAGCCAAAATAATACAAAAGGTTCAGGAGGGCTTTATATGTGCACTGCACTTGGGTTTAAAACTAAAGATTTCTATTTTGGCAGAACTTTGGATTATGAATTCTCCTATGGTGAGGAGATTGTGATAACACCGCGAAAATTCAACTTTAATTTTCGCAATATAGGTGTAATGGCGATGCATTATGCGATAATCGGTGTGGCGCATATAGCTGATAATTATCCGCTTTATTATGATGCGGTTAATGAAAAAGGACTTTCAGTTGCGGCACTTAATTTTGTTGGAAATGCCCACTATTTTGATATAGTTGATAATAAGAATAATATAGCGCAATTTGAATTTATACCATGGGTTCTTTCCCAGTGCGGTACAGTAGAGCAGGCGAGGGGACTTTTGGAAAAAATAAATATCGTAAACACATCTTTTAGTGATACACTTCCACCCGCTCAGCTTCATTGGCTTATAGCCGATAAATATGAAGCAATAACAGTTGAATCGGTGAAGGAAGGTTTAAAAATCTATGATAACCCCGTAGGTGTTCTCACAAATAATCCGCCTTTTAATGAGCAGATGTTTGGACTTAATAATTATATGCATTTATCCACAAAAGCCCCTAAGAATAATTTTTCTAAGAAGCTAAAACTGCACCCTTATAGCCGAGGTATGGGCGCATTAGGTCTACCGGGTGACCTTTCATCGCCATCACGATTTGTGCGGGTGGCGTTCGCTAAAATGAATTCGGTATGTGAAGTTGGCGAGGCAGAGAGCGTTAACCAATTTTTTCATATAATGAGTACAGTCAATCAAACCAGAGGTTGTTGCGAGGTAGCGGATGGAAAATATGAAATCACTATCTATACCTCTTGTTGTAACACTGATAAAGGAGTTTATTATTATACAACTTATGATAACCATCAGATAACGGCAGTGAATATGAACAAAATTAATTTAAACGGTGATTTGTTAATAAGGTATCCGTTTGTTTCTAAAGAGCAGATTAAATTGCAAAACTAAAATAATATATCAAACAAGATTTTTAATCAAAAAAGAAAAGGAACACTTGAATTTGATCAGGTGTTCCTTAAAGTTTTAAGCATTTAAAACATCGTTCATATCATATAAACCATTTGGTTTTCTGCATATAAATTTTGCAGCCTTAACTGCGCCTGCTGCGAAAACCTCTTTCGACTGCGCAGCGTGTGAAAGGGTGATAACCTCATCGTGACCTGCGAAAATCACATCATGTTCACCAACAATGGTGCCGCCCCTGATAGAGTGAATACCGATTTCGTTTTTAGGGCGTTTCTGGCGTTTTGAGTGGCGGTCATATTCATAATTGTATTTATCACCAAAGCTTGAATTAACGGCATTTGCAAGCATTATAGCGGTACCCGAGGGCGCATCAAGCTTTAAATTGTGATGCTTCTCAACGATTTCAACATCAAAGCTTGCTCCCAAAACCTTTGCTGCTTGTGCGGCGAGTGCCGACAGCAGATTTATACCGATAGAAAAGTTACCTGTGAAAAACACCGGTATTATTTCTGCCGCCGCCTTAATATCGGCTATCTGCTTTTCGTTATAGCCTGTTGTGGCGAGGATAATCGGTATATTCTTTTGAGTGGCAAATTTCAAAAGTCCTTCAAGCACCGAAACATTAGAAAAATCAA
>CAZIXG010000197.1:0-1795 GCA_964543305.1 uncultured Ruminococcus sp. | reverse complement strand
TATATGGAAAAGCATACCGTATCCCGCCTTGTGGGCTCTCCACCTGGATATGTGGGCTTTGAGGAGGGCGGTCAGCTTACCGAAAAGGTACGCCGCAACCCATATTCTGTGATACTTTTTGATGAGATAGAAAAGGCGCACCCCGATGTGTTTAATATGCTGCTTCAGATATTAGAGGATGGTATCCTTACCGATTCTCAGGGCAGAAGGGTTGATTTTAAAAATACCGTTATTATAATTACCTCTAATATCGGTTCCCGCCTAATAACCGAAAAGAAGGTTTCCTTCGGCTTTGGCGCAGGGGAGGGCGATTCGCAGGATAATGCCGATATTAAAGCAAGGGTGTTAGGCGAGCTTAAGGATGCCTTTCGCCCAGAGTTTTTAAACCGAGTGGATGATATAATTGTCTTCACAAAGCTAAGCCGCGAGGAGATAAAGGAGATTACCGAAAAGATGCTAATATCACTTAAAAAGCGCTTAGAAGCTCTTAATATAACAGTTGAGTTTACCGATGCGGTTATTGATAAACTAGCCGAAAAGGGCTTCGACCCGCTGTTTGGAGCGCGTCCGCTTCGCCGCCAAATCCAAAATGATATTGAGGATAATTTAAGCGAAAAAATCCTCGATAGCACAATAAAGAACGGCGACAAAGTGCTTTGCGATTATCAGGATAATGAGTTTAAGTTCACCGTGAATAATTAAAGTAAAAAAGCTTTCCGATATTATCGGAAAGCTTTTTGCTACTTGCTGTATTCTTCTTTTAAACCGTTTAGCACATCTTGTGCGAGGTCATAGTAGGCTTCAATGTTTTTATCACTTTCAATGCTTGTCCCTTCAATTCTTCTACAAGAAATTTGAAGATTTTCGGGCATATCGAAAAGCTCATCAACATCGCATTTTTCATAAAAGTCATCTTTAAAGACTATCGGTTCGCCCTCAAATAGCGGACCGCCTTCCGATATTCCTGATAAATGCTCATAGGACTCAGAGTCGGTAATAAACAGCAACGCGCTTGCTTCTCCCGCAAGCATAGTTTGCGCTCGCGTTCTTGCAGCATAGCTATATTCACTGTTGCCATCAGCGTTATTAAATGAGCAGTTAACAACGCTTATATTAACCTCGCCATCACCATTGATATCCTTTGCGTATGGTTTAATATATTCCGCCATTGCTTCGCAGTTTTTGTCACCTGTGAGCGTGTATGTAAAAACAACCACCGTGGCATCATATTTAGTCTTGGTTGCGCACTGCACTGTTAAAAAGGCTATCGAAGCTATAATTAATGCAAGTATTATAATAAGCCACTTATCGTGAAACCATATATTCTGCCATTTTTCCATTGCGGTCTGCGGCTTTACCGCCACCTCGCTCGGCTTCGGCGGTGCTTCCATTTCACCGTTTTGCATTTTTTTAAGGTTTAAAAACTCCTGCCGCGCCTTTCGCTGCTGCGCGATAGTTTCACTTTCATTTTTTTTAGGCATAAAAAATCCTCCAATTAGTATTGACAAAGACAAAAAAATAAGATATAATCATAACTCGGTTGAATGTTTAATTCATAATATTCCGAGGTGTGGCGCAGTTGGTAGCGCACTAGTTTTGGGTGAGGTTGCGAGCGCGTCCGGTGGACGATGCAGCGAGCATAACGAAGCGCCGCGGTCAAAATTTGTTGACGCCCCAAGTCAAAACAAATTTTGGGCACCGCAAGAGGGTTGCCAAAACATAAGCCTCTAATTTGACATAAACCGTACAATTTAATAACATTCCGAGGTGTGGCGCAGTTGGTAGCGCACTAGTT
>CAZIXG010000196.1:0-1816 GCA_964543305.1 uncultured Ruminococcus sp. | reverse complement strand
CCCAAAATGTAAGCGCTTTATAAACGGGAACTATGGTGAAAATAACGCACCAGCCCATACCGATATAGCATATCATTGAAAAGATATTATATTTTTTAAGGTCAATGGCGGTAAGTGTTATAGCAAGGGCGGCAATACCCCACACAACACCGAAAACCACCCACGCGATAACGGGGTTGGTTTTTCGCAAAAGGGATAGCATTATCGGCGTATAGGTGCCTGCTATCATAAAATAAATGGTGCAGTGGTCAAGCACCTGAAGCACTTTTTTACCAATTCCCGCTTTAACGCCGTGGTAAACACTTGACATTGTGAAAAGTGAAATCACCGATGCGCCGTAAATCGCGGAGGATACAACTCCCCACACATTACGGTGCAGCGCAGAAAAGATAACACACAACACAAGATATATAACACCCAAGCCGCCGCCAACAATATGGGTTACCATATTAAAAATTTCTTCGCCGTTTGTATAATCGGGCAAAAGGCGGTCCTTTAATTTAGTTCGTTTCATAATGCGCCTCATAAAAAAAGAATTATCAGTTTAAATTATACTATAATTTAAACTCTTTTTCAACTAAAAACCAAGCTTATAAAAAATATTTTAAGCCCCGAAAAATTCGGGGCTTAAGCTTTAAAATTCTTCTACTACCGCTATTATCTTTTTAAGTATATTAATATCAAAATCTTCAAACTGCTCAATTTCTATTTTCTTGCCTGTGAGTGTGCTAAACCAAGTAGCGGCTGCAGCAAAGCGACCGTAATCAAGAGTTAAGTGGAAGCCATCACGGTTGAGCGACATTCCGCCGTTTTGGTAATCAAACTCGGCAACCGTTTCGCGAAGCTTTTGAATTACTCTGCCACAGGGAATTAAATCCGCATCAATAAGCTTTGCAGCCATTTCTGTTACATCGCAAATTCTACGGAACATCTCATCCTGATTATATTTATAATTAGCAAAGCCCTCACGCTCAAAATCGATTTCATAAGCCCATGTCTGATGAAAATAAATCCTTGCATTAGGGCATATCTTTTTAACATAAGCATACAAATTTTGCAGATACGGAATATATGTAGACGCCATTCCGCTGTTTTGGCTTACCTGCTGCAAGGTTATAACATCCCAAGCATCCATTTGAAGAGCTTGCTTTATCGAGATTTTTCGCTCGGCAGCACCGCCGTTACGCTCTAAATCATAATCCTCATTATCGCCGAGCACATTGCTCCAGTGGCTTTGAAGTGAGCAACCGCCGATATACAAATTTGCGGTTTGAATGTCAGTTCCGTTTGCTGCGGCTAATTTATTAAGCCATTTGTGCGCATCCTGCGAAAAGCTGTTGCCTATAGATAATACCTTCATTAGTTCTTTTCCGCCTTCTTATCGAGATTTCTATTTCTAAAGTAAAGAATAAGGTCTAAAAACACCATTGCAAAGTTCAGGAAATAGAAGAACAAAACATACCATTTATGCGAAAATTCAGCCATATAAGCCTCGTTCATAAACTTAGATATGATGCCTGCTATGTAACCAAATAAAATAAGACAAATAAAGCCTATACTTTTTCCCTTGGCCGTTCTTGCCTTCCAGGATTTCATAACATTAAGCGGCCATGAAGCCCCAAAGCTTAGAATCATTATAATTTCAAAAATTTCTGACATTTGGTATACCTCTTTTTCAGTCTTTATACATTATATACCATTAATTTTGCTATGTAAAGTGTTAATTTCGCTATAAAAATCAATAAAGCAACAACTTTATTTTTGTTGTTGTGTTGAATTGTTGAAATTTAATGATATAATATATTAATAATAAGTA
>CAZIXG010000195.1:0-1844 GCA_964543305.1 uncultured Ruminococcus sp. | reverse complement strand
CGTTTTGCAGTCGGCAAATGCTACAATGCAAAACGGCAACCGCCGATGCGAAATGGAAATGACCTTAATCAGGCTTTGCAACCCAGAAATCAGGCAGGATTTAAACTCCCTCGAAATGCGTGTTGCGGCGCTTGAAAAGGGCGGAATTAAAGCAGCTGTTGAGCCTGATTTAAAAGAAGATATCGGCGCGGATACGGAAGAAATCCCGCTTCCTGAAGCACCGATTGATGAAGAAGCTGCACCCATTGAAAAGCCAACTGCTAAAAAAGGCGAAATGGGTGAAATTACACCCGTTAAGCAGTGGGACGATATACTCGCAGTTTTACAAAAGAATTGCCCCATAATTGCGGGAGTTTTACAGGGCTCAAATGCATATATAAGTGGTGACCGACTGCTTATTGACACGCAAAATTCACAGTTCCGCACGCTTGTTAACGGAGCTAACAATCTTTACCGCGATTCAATTCGCAAGGCGGCTTACAGTGTGCTTGGAGCCACATATAAGCTTGGTCCCTACCGCGTAAACGAAGCCTCGGCACAGGCGGATGACCCGCTTAAAAGCTTTGCCGAAAGACTTAAAAGACTAGAAAACAATTAATAGGAGTTATAAAAATGAAAGTTAGAATCCCAAATTCCGGTGGCCCCGGTAATATGAATCAAATGCTTAAGCAAGCACAAAAGATGCAGGAGGATATGGCATCCTTACAACAGGACCTTGAAGCCCGCGAATATTCAGCTACCTCTGGCGGTGGAATGATTAGCGTTACGGTTGACGGCAAGCATCTTATAAAATCAATAAAAATTAACCCCGATGCGGTTGACCCCGAGGATCCCGAAATGCTTGAGGACCTTATTACTGTTGCCGTTAATGAGGCTATAAATAACGCTACTAAAACCGCAGAGGATGAGATGGGCGCAATAACAGGCGGCCTTAACCTCCCCGGAATGTTCTGATATGAATTATAATATTGTGCCCCTCACAGAGCTTATAAACCAATTTTCCCGCCTGCCGGGTATTGGCAAAAAAACTGCTCAGCGCTTGGCTTATAGCATTTTGCAGCAGCCGCCCGAACGCGCAAAGCAGTTTGCCGAAGCTCTTGTGAATGCGAGGGAGAAAATACATTTTTGCAAGGTTTGCCAGTCGCTTACAGACCTTGAAATATGCCAGATATGCGATGACGAAAAGCGTGACCGCAGTATTATCTGCGTTGTTGAGGAGCCGCGTGATGTTATGGCATTTGAGCGCACGCGCGAATTTTCGGGTGTTTACCATGTTTTGCATGGGGTGCTCTCCCCTCTTGATGGTATCACGCCCGATAAGTTGCACATCAAGGAGCTTATGGCGCGCCTTAGTGACGGAACGGTCAAAGAAATCATAATGGCTACCAACCCCACGGTTGAGGGTGAGGCTACCGCCAGTTATATATCACGACTTGTTAAGCCTATGAACATTAAAGTAACCCGCTTGGCATACGGTATTCCCGTGGGCGGCGACCTAGAATATGCCGATGAATACACGCTTGCCCGTGCGCTTGAAGGAAGAAATGAGATTTAATTATGGAACAAAGCAAAATTGATAGAATTAATGAGCTTGCAAGAAAGCAAAAAGCCGAGGGGCTCACTGAGGAAGAGAAGGCTGAACAGGCAAAGCTTCGCCGAGAATATATAGATTCTTATAAGCAAAGCCTTATGGCCCAGCTTGACAATATGTATATAGTTGAACAAGACGGCACAAAGCGCAAGGTAGTACCCAAACAATAATATTAAATCAAACAAAAAAAGCACGGCATATGATGAGGTGCCATAACGAAGCTTTGCTTTAAAATGTAAAATTTTGGCGGTAT
>CAZIXG010000194.1:0-1876 GCA_964543305.1 uncultured Ruminococcus sp. | reverse complement strand
CGCGTTCAAGGCCATGGATAAGCACCTCAGCGGTAGCAATATTAGTGGCAACAGGGATGTTGTGAACATCACAAAGATGCAGCAGTGAGCGTTCATCAGGCTCATTGGGCTTAGGGTTAAGCGGGTCGCGGAATAATAGCAAAAGGTCTATTTCATCACAGCCTATGCGGGAAGCTATCTGCTGAGCACCACCCTGAGAGCCGCCTAAAAAGCGTGTTATCTCAAGTCCTGTGGCCTCGGATATGATTTTACCCGTAGTTCCTGTGGCAACAAGATTGTGTCTGCTTAAAACGCCGCAGTAAGCGATACAAAACTGTACCATAAGCTCCTTTTTGGCATCGTGTGCGATTAATGCAATAGTCATAAATGTGTCCTCCTCTTTGTTTTATGGCTATATCTTTTTTACCTTTGGCAGTCTTACCTCTTCACCGCAAAGTCTTTTTGCTATCCTTGTCAGTGCTTTCATTGATTTGCCTCTGGTTTTTAAACTGTGATTTATGGGCAAGAGCATAAGCTCTGCGCTCATAGGAACTATACCTAAAAGTCTGAAGCCCGATATATCTATAATATCATCTATATTATTATATATTCCTTTTTTTACATACTGGAAATCAAAGCGATTGAGTATGAGGCGGGGTGGAATATTTGTGTTAAGCGCGCTGCAAACCGCAGATGCATCCCTCACAGATACAGGGTCGGGATTGCAAACGGCAATGAACTGAACATCCTCACCCAGAGAGTCATAAAGTGTGAAATCCATACCCGCGGGGAAATCGAAGATAATAATATCGTAAAGCGATTTAACCCTGCCCGCAAACTCGCAAAGCTTATCCTTTTGGATGCTACCTGCCTTCAAGGGCGCGGGTATAACGCTTATAAGCGGGTTTGAAGCAACGGTATACACACCATCAGAAATATCTTTGCCTGAAAGTATGTCGGATAGGTCAAACACTATCTTACTGTCAACATCCAAAATAAGGTCAAGGCAGCGAAGCCCCTCGTCCATATCAACAAGCAAAACGCTTTTATTTAATTTTGCAAAGCTCAAAGCCAGTCCTGCCGAAATGGTTGATTTGCCCGTACCTCCCTTTCCGGAGGTTGTGGCTATTACCATACCCATACCTTCACCTCTTTTTCACAACATTCTATCATAAAAGGCTTTTTCTGTCAATCAGTCAAGTACGGTATACGGCGGGGTAGAGGTGGCTGAACTATCTGCCAAAAAGTATGCGTCAAGTATCTGGCGAACAAGGCTACCCGCCGAATAGCTTGAGTTTGCATGCTCCAAAACTACCGAAATGGCAATTTCGGGCTTATCATAGGGCGCAAACAGAATAAAGGTACTGTGGTCAGCGCCACTGTTGGTCTGTGCGGTACCTGTTTTACCACCTATCTTTATGGGGTAATCGCCGAGTGCCGCCTGACCTGTACCGTCAACCGTTACCGAAAGCATACCTGTTTTAATGTTTGAAATGGTGCTTTCACTAAGGGATACTGTATTAACGACCTGCGGCTCGCATTCATCATAGGTTTCGGTCATATCATAAGAGAGTATCTTGTTTATTAATGTAGCCTTATAATGGGTGCCGCCGTTAGCAAAGGTGGCAACATAGTTTGCCATCTGCAGTGGGGTAAAGGCGTTCATCTGTCCGATGGCTATCTGCAGTGTGTCACCGCCGAAGCCGTTAGAAGTGGGCTCAACCAAAAGTCCCGCACTGTCGTTCACCTCAACACCCGTTTTAACACCAAGGCCAAACTGCTTATAATAATCTGTAAGCGTTAAGGCGCCAACTCTGCGGCCAAGCTCAAAGAAGAAATAGTTGCAGCTTTTTGAAAGTGCTGCGGTAAGTCCCATATTGCCGTGATAATGCATACA
>CAZIXG010000193.1:0-1888 GCA_964543305.1 uncultured Ruminococcus sp. | reverse complement strand
AACCATCGGGGTTGCCTGCCTTCATTCTATCCATTACAACCTTAGCAGCGCCGCCGCCTGAAGCCACGGCAACCTTAACTTCCATATCACCAAGCTTAACAGTAGCCTGCTTAAGACCGTTTGTGCCGCGAACTGCGGTATAGTCAACCTCGGTGTTATCCTTGCCTGAAATCCAGTCATTAGCGGTACGAAGAGCTGCCTCCATAACGCCGCCTGTAGCGCCGAATATAACTGCAGCGCCGGTATCTTCACCGAGAGGATTATCGAAATCTTCATCGGGTAAAGCTGCAAAGTTTATGCCTGCGCGCTCGATCATTCTGCCAAGCTCACGAGTGGTGATAGCAATATCAACATCGGGTACACCTGCAGCTGATTGATCCTCACGACCGATTTCAAACTTCTTAGCGGTACAAGGCATTACGGATACACTAACGATATCCTTAGCATCAACGCCTGCCTTCTCGGCCCAATAGGTCTTTATAACTGCGCCAGCCATCTGCTGAGGTGACTTGCAAGAAGAAAGATGATCGAGCATATCAGGATAATATAACTCACAGAACTTAACCCAACCAGGTGAGCAGGAGGTTATCATCGGGAGTGTTCCGCCGTTCTTAACACGCTCAACAAGCTCGTTTGCTTCCTCAACGATGGTAAGGTCGGCTGCAAAGTCGGTATCGAATACCTTATCGAAGCCAAGGCGACGGAGTGCCGCTACCATCTTGCCCTCAACATTGGTGCCGATAGGCATGTTGAAGCATTCGCCCAAGGTTGCGCGGATGGAGGGGGCGGTCTGAACAACAACGGTCTTTGTGGGATCTGAAAGAGCTTCCCAAATCTTATCTGTATCATCCTTTTCAGTAAGAGCGCCTGTGGGGCACACAGCGGTACACTGACCGCAGGAGATACAAGGTGTGTTATTAAGAGAAAGGTTAAATGCCTGACCGATATTAGTATCGATTCCGCGGTCGTTAGCGCCGATAACGCTTACATACTGCTCCTCGCAAACTGCAACACAACGGCGGCAAAGCACGCACTTGTTGTTATCGCGGATAAGGTGAGGTGTGGAATCATCTATCTCATACTGAGGTCTGAAGCCACCAAAGGTACTCTCCTCTACACCGTAATCACGGCAGAGCTTCTGCAGCTCACAATTGGTGGAGCGAACGCAGGAAAGGCACTTCTTTTCGTGTGTAGAAAGGATAAGCTCAAGTGTGGTTTTTCTTGCCTTTTGGATTTTCTCGGTGTTGGTGAGAACCTCCATACCCTCGGTTGCGGGGTAAACGCAGGAGGTAACAACGCGGAAGCCGCGGCCCTCATTTACCTCAACAACGCAGATGCGGCAAGCGCCTATCTCGTTCTTTTCCTTCATATAGCAGAGTGTGGGGATTTCCATACCTGCTACGCGGGCAGCCTCTAAAACAGTGGAGCCCTTGGGCACGCTTACAGCGATGCCGTTTACTTTTACATTAATCATATCCATTTTCAAACGGCTCCTTTCTTATACCTTAGAAATTGCTTTAAACTTACAGTTGCCGATACATACGCCGCACTTGATGCACTTTTCAGCATCGATTTCATAAGAAGGCAGCTTATGACCTGGAGCGGTGTAATCGGTCTTGGTGATAGCGCTTACAGGACAGTTGCGTGCGCACATACCGCAGCCTATACACTTATCAAGGTCAACCTTGAAGGTGAGCAGGTCTTTACAAACGCCTGCAGGGCACTTCTTATCAACAACGTGAGCCTCATACTCTTCGCGGAAGAACTTGAGTGTTGCAAGAACAGGGTTGGGGGCTGTTTGACCGAGACCACAGAGCGAATTCTGCTTTATGTAGTTACAAAGGTCTTCAAGCTTCTGAAGGTCTTCGAGTGTGCCCTTACCCTTAGT
>CAZIXG010000192.1:0-1894 GCA_964543305.1 uncultured Ruminococcus sp. | reverse complement strand
AGTTTGAAAAGCAGGAAATGATAGTTGTTTGTAAGCCAGAGGAAAGTATGGACTGGTTTAACAAGATGTGGAGCTACTCCGTCCAGCTCTTCCGCAGTATGGATATACCTGTTCGCACTCTTGAATGCTGCACAGGCGATCTTGCTGACTTAAAGGTTAAGTCATATGATGTTGAGGCATGGTCTCCTAAGCAGGGCAAATATTTTGAGGTGTGCTCCTGCTCAAACCTTGGTGATGCACAGGCAAGAAGACTTGGCATTCGCATTAAGGGTGAAGATGGCAAGAAATACCTTGCGCACACACTCAACAACACTGTTGTGGCACCCCCCAGAATGCTTATTGCTTTCCTTGAAAATAATCTTTGCTTTGACGGTGAATATTACAGCATTAAGATTCCCGAGGCCTTAAGACCATATATGGGCGGTAAAACCGAAATTAAGGCAAACAAAAAATACAACGGTTAGGCTGTGATTTTATGGAAGAAAACTTTAACCAAGAGCTTGAGCTGATAACCCCTCAAAACAGGAATAAAAAGAGTGTGACCTGGCTTATCATCTTTGCGGCTTCCGCTATTTTATGCACCGTTGCAATAATAGTGCTTATAACCCATTTGGTTCCCGTGAAGGATGATTATGGCGATTATAAAAATCCCGTTTCCTCTACTATTGCCACCGAAATACCTGTGAACCCCATAAATTTCGAGGCGCTTCAAGCTGAAAACCCTGAAATTTGCGCTTGGATTCAGGTGGATGGCACAATAATTGACTACCCAATTTTGCAAAGCGGAATTAACACCGAGGAGGATTTCTACCTCACCCACGATATGAACGGCGCACAGAAAAAGGCGGGTGCTATTTATATTCAGCAGTTAAACGATAAGGATTTTTCAGACCCCAACACCCTTATTTACGGTCATAATATGCTCAACGGAACTATGTTTGGCACGCTAAAGCGCTTCCGCGGTGCAGATTTCTTTGAGCAAAATCACTATATTTACATTTACACACCCGGACACATACTCAAATATGAAATTATGTCGGCATTCGCTTATGATGACAGGCATATTCTCAACTCTTTTAATTTTAAGAATGCGGTTGAATATCAGTCCTTCCTTGACGAGTGTTTAAATCCAACATCGGTTACAAGGCGTGTGCGTGAGGGCGTTACGGCAACCACAAGCGATAAAATAATCACCCTTTCAACCTGCACCTCTAATGAAACCGAGCGTTACCTTGTTGTGGCTGTGCTGATAGAGGATACTGAAACACAATAAAATTTATGGAACAAAAAAAGGAATGATGGCTAAGCCATCATTCCTTTTTTTCTTTAATCTCATTAATATCATAGGGTGTGGTCTGGTAAACAAAATAGTTAAGCCAGTTTGAATATAAAAGATTTGCATGTGAGCGCCAAGTTACCTGCGGGGGTAGCTCGGGGTTATCATCAGGGAAATAATTTTCGGGCACCTTTATGGGAAGTCCTGCGTTTAAGTCGCGAAGGTACTCATTTTTTAAGGTATCTGCATCGTATTCACTGTGTCCTGTGATAAATATCTGCTTTCCACCCTCTGTTGCTACGGCGTAAATTCCGCACCTTTCGGAGGAAGCGAGAATTTTAAGCTCACTTACTGCCTCGACATCTTCGGTTTTAACAGTGGTATGTCTTGACTGGGGTACCATAAACACATCATCAAAGCCGCGGAAGAGTATCGCCTTTTTGTAATCCGCCTTATGCGGGAATATACCAAAAAGCTTTTCCTTGAGTGGCTGCTTGTTTATACCATAGTGATAATAAAGTCCCGCCTGCGCGCCCCAGCAGATATGGAATGTACTGTGAACATGGGTTTTTGTCCATTCCATTATCTCACATAGCTCTTCCCAATATTCAACCTCCT
>CAZIXG010000191.1:0-1905 GCA_964543305.1 uncultured Ruminococcus sp. | reverse complement strand
ATTGTTCTTGTCAGCCTTGCTTATCCTCTTTATAACCGCATTGTAAAGAAAGAGCGTGAAAAAATAGCGCCTGAGATTATTCGTTTGACAGACGAACTGATGAAATGAGTAAATTTATATGAATACCCCTAATAATAAGCGATACCGAGATATGTAAAATTGCATATATTGACCGTAGTATGTTCTATGCTCATTATGAAGATGTGTCGGCATTAGCAAATGTGTGCAGTTCAAATTGAAAAACAGATATCCGAACAGCCCCATAAAGAAGGCGACTTTTCGTAAATATGTGAGAACACCATTTGAGTTAAATGGCTGTCTATTCTATTATTCTTCCATCGGTAGAGATGGTAACCACTCTCCACGGTATAAATTTACCGCTTGCTTGCAAGGCTTGTTTTACGGCGTGTTCAATACCTCCACAACAAGGCACCTCCATACGAACAACCGTAACACTCTTAATGTCATTGTTAGTGATAATAGCGGTCAACTTTTCGGTGTAATCAACCATATCTAGCTTCGGGCAACCGATAAGCGTTATATGATTTCGAATAAACTTATTATGGAAATTGCCGTATGCAAAGGCGGTACAGTCCGCCGCAACAAGCAGCTTTGCGCCGTTAAAATACGGTGCATTTACGGGAACCAGTTTTATCTGCACAGGCCACTGTGAAAGTTGACTGTTGACAGGTGTAGAAAAACCACCCAAATCGCAACCATCCCTATGAATAGTTTTTGAATTTGTACCAGGGCAACCGCAAGGAAGCGGAGCTTCCTTTTCCTTTGCCGCAAGCACAGCCGCCTCATTATAAGCGGGGGCTTCTCTTTCCTCGAAAGTAATAGCGCCCGTAGGACAAGCAGGAAGACAATCTCCAAGTCCATCACAATAATCCTCGCGTGTTAGTTTGGCTTTACCGTTTATCATTTCAATGGCACCCTCATGACAGGCGGCGGCACACGCACCGCAACCATTGCATTTTTCTTCATCTATTTTAATAATTTTTCTAATCATAAAAGTTCTCCTCTCTTGATTTTGCAATACAATTATAGTACAATAAATAAAACAAATCGGTTGTTTTTACAACGGAAAAGAGATTTTATGAAAAAATATATTTCTATTTTAAAAAGGACTCAAATGTTTGCAGGTGTTGGTGATGATGAAATAACATCAATGCTTTCTTGTTTAGGTGCCAGATTAAAAAGCTATAAAAAGGGAGAATACATACTCCGTCAGGGTGAGCATTTAAGTGATATTGTTGTGTTGGTTGAGGGTGATTTGCATATACAAAAAGATGATTACTGGGGCAACCGTAGTATCTTGGGTGAAATCGCAGTCGGCGAAATGTTTGGCGAGGCTTATGTTGCACCTGAAAGCAGTGTTCTGCTTAATGATGTTGTAGCTATAGAGGATAGCACGGTTATGTTTTTTGATGTAAAGAGAATTATTACGACCTGTCCTACTGCTTGTCGTTTTCACACTATGGTTGTTCAAAATATGTTTTTTGCAATCTCAGAAAAGAACCGAAAGCTTGTGCAAAAGCTAGGTATTCTGTCAAAACGCACAACGCGTGAAAAACTAATTTCTTATCTATCTGAGCAAGCTAAAAAGCAAAACAGTGCAAGCTTTACCATTACTTTTAACCGCCAACAGCTTGCCGATTTCTTGTCGGTTGACCGTAGCGCTATGTCAAATGAATTGTGCAAAATGCGTGACGAGGGACTTTTAGAGTTCCAAAAAAATCAATTTAAATTGCTATAAAAGACAAGGAGAAAACGAATGAATATAAATTCCTTTTTTAAAAGCGTAATAGATTCTGACAAAGCACCTGTTGTCATTTGTGATTTAGAGCATACAGTGGTATATATGAATCCTGCATCAGTTGAGCGTTATCATACCGACCTTAC
>CAZIXG010000190.1:0-1960 GCA_964543305.1 uncultured Ruminococcus sp. | reverse complement strand
GCGTATAAATTATGTTAACACAAAGAATACTATGCGCATTTCCACTGGTAAACTCAATGATATTCTGGCAGATGCTACTGCACGCGTCCAGCCACCCTCTGATAAGGGCAAACGCCTTAAGATTTATTATATGACGCAGGCATCTACCTGTCCGCCAACCTTTGTGTGCTTCTGCAATAATGCGGAGCTATTCCATTTTTCCTATCAAAGGTATCTTGAAAATCAAATTCGTTCAACCTTTGGTCTTGAGGGAACACCCGTAAGATTTGTTATCCGTGAGAGAGGAGATAAAAACGCATGATTTTTCTCGCTTTAATAGCTGTTATAGCGGCTTATTTAATTGGTAGCATCAGTTTTGCCGTTATTTTTACCAAGCTATTTATAAAAACAGATGTACGCGAAGTGGGTAGCGGTAATGCAGGCACCACAAATGTTATGCGCGTTGGCGGTTTTTTGCCTGGCGCACTTACCTTTATTTGCGATGCTCTTAAAGGCTTTGTAGCGTGCTATGTGGGCAAGCTTGTTTTTCAGTATATCGCCGAAAACAGTGGTGCTGCTTGGGGCTCGCCTGTATACGGTGCTTTTCTTTGCGGCGTTGCCTGTATGTTAGGTCATGTGTTTCCAATATTTTTTCAGTTTAAGGGCGGAAAGGGAATAGCCACAAGCGTTGGCATTTTTGCGGTCTGCTGCCCGATAGCAATTGTTCTGGGACTTGCCGTTTTTGCTTTGGGTGTGCTTATCACAAAAATTGTATCTTTAAGCTCAATTGCCGCAACCATAACAGTAGTAACACTAACAATGGTTTTTCATAATGATGCTGCTGCATTCTGGCCGCAGGCGGTGCTTACTATTATTATGGGAATAATAGTTATTTTAAAGCATTCAAGTAACATTAAAAGGCTTATTGAAGGCACCGAAAAGAAGATTTCTATCAGGAGGAAATAAAATGGCAAAGATTACCGTTTTAGGTTCAGGCGGCTGGGGTATGGCACTTGCTTTAACAGCATATAATTGCGGCCATCAGGTGACTCTTTGGTCACCCTTTAAGGATGAAGTTGACCTATTGACCGAAAAGCGCGAAAACGAGAGGCTACTCAAGGGAATAAAGCTTCCTGATGATATAGGAATTACAACTGATATTAACTGTGCGGCGGATTCTCTTATTACAATAATCGCAACACCATCTGTGGCGGTGCGTTCTGTGGCTCAGAAACTGTCGTCAGTGGAAAACCATGGCATAGTTGTTAATGTTTCAAAGGGCATTGAGAAAGAAAGCCTAAAGAGGCTTTCCACCATTATTCGCGAAGAGCTTCCCGAGGATATTATTGCTGTTTTATCAGGCCCTTCTCACGCTGAGGAGGTTGCAAGATGTATCCCCACTTCACTGGTTGCCGCATCAAAAAGCATCACTGCCGCTTCAATTATTCAAGATGTGCTTTCAAACGAGTTTATGCGAATTTACACTTCTGATGATGTCATTGGTGTAGAGCTCGGCGGCGCGCTTAAAAATGTTATTGCCATTTGCGCAGGCATTTGCGATGGATTGGGTCTTGGCGATAATACTAAAGCCGCACTTATAACCCGCGGACTTTCAGAAATGGCAAATTTAGGTGTTCGAATGGGTGCTAATGAGCGCACCTTTGCAGGGCTTACCGGTATTGGTGACTTGGTGGTTACTTGCACCTCGCAGCATAGCCGTAATAACCGCTTTGGTAATATGGTGGGCAGAGGTGTTGCTGTTAAAGAGGCGCTCGATGAAGTGGGCACCGTTGAGGGCTATTATGCAGCCTTGATGGCTTATCAGCTTGGTAAGAACTATAATGTTGAATTACCTATCATTAATGCCTGCTATGAGGTTTTATATGAGGACAGAAAAGCTGATACAGCGGTAAGGGATTTGATGCTCAGACCAAAGGGCCGCGAAAATTAGTTTTTTTAAAAATTTACACTTGACTTTGGC
>CAZIXG010000189.1:0-1989 GCA_964543305.1 uncultured Ruminococcus sp. | reverse complement strand
TTCGGTAGCAGTGATTTTATATTCCATTTTTTCGCCTCCTCATACTAAAAACTTCCAAAACATCCAAAAGGTTGCAAAAAATTTTAAAAAAATCGGTCAAGGCATTCTGACCGATTTTTTTAATGATTTATTAAACTTTAAAAAGCAAGTCGCCGTAGGTTGGATAGGGCCAATATTCCCTTGCAACCATTGCTTCGGCATCGTTTGAAAGAGTTCTTATCTCCTCCATAGCCGATAAAACACGGTTACGGTAGATTTTCGCTTTTTCAAGCAGATTTTCAGTGCCTTGTGCGCTTTTAACCGCCGCTTCCAGCTCGCTTACAAGACCATAAAGCTTAAGATTTATATTAGATAGCTTTTCGGCTATATCTGTTTCAACCGAGCAGTTGATATGACGGCTTATGGCGTGTTTTTGAGCGGCTGTTTGGCAAAGCTTTGCGGTATAATCACCTATCGCGGGCATAACATCACGCTTTATCATTTCAAGAAGTGTCAGCGCCTCAATATGCACGGTCTTGCTATAATTTTCCAGCGCAATATCCGCGCGGCACACGATTTCTGTTTTTGTGAACACTCCGTGGCGCTCAAAAAGCTTGATGTTTTCCTCCCTTGAAAGGTAGGGGATGGCATCAACGGTGCTCTCAAGATTAAGAAGTCCGCGCTTTTCAGCCTCAAGCTGCCAATCCGCTGAATAGCCGTCACCATCAAAAATAATTTTTTTATGGTCGCGTACGGTTTCTTTGATGATATTATTAACCTCTGCCTTAAAATCCTCAGCCTTTTCGAGCCTGTCCGCGAACTCGCAGAACACATCGGCTATTATAGTGTTAAGCATAACATTAGTGTCCGAAATTGATGAGGATGAGCCAAGCATTCTGAACTCGAACTTGTTGCCTGTGAAGGCAAAGGGTGAGGTGCGATTTCTATCGGTGTTATCCTTTCTTATATAGGGGATAACCTCGGCGCCTATAGTCATCTTAGCCTTTTGCGCATCGTTGTGGTGTTCGCCCCTTTCAACGGCATCAAGTATTTCGTTAAGCTCCTCGCCTAAATACATAGAAAGTATCGCTGGGGGCGCTTCAGCGCCGCCAAGGCGCAGGTCGTTGCCGGCGGAGGCTATCGAAATTCTAAGCAGATCCTGATGCTCGTCCACAGCCTTCATAACTGCGACAAGAGAGAGCAAAAACAGTGGGTTATCGCTTGGATTTTTACCCGGCTTTAGGAAGTTTATGCCTGTATCGGTAGAAAGCGACCAGTTGTTATGCTTGCCGCTGCCGTTAACACCAATAAACGGCTTTTCGTGCAGTATACATAAAAGGCCGTGTTTTTCGGCAATCTTCTTCATAAGCTCCATAGTGAGCTGATTATGGTCTGCCGCAATATTGGTTGTGGTGAATATTGGGGCAAGCTCGTGCTGCGAGGGCGCAGCCTCGTTATGCTCGGTCTTTGCAAGAACACCTAATTTCCAAAGCTCGTGGTCAAGCTCACGCATAAATGCTGCAACGCGCGGGCGAAGAACACCGAAATAGTGGTCGTTCATCTCTTGACCCTTAGGCGGCGCAGCGCCAATGAGCGTTCTGCCGCAGAAAATAAGGTCGGGGCGCTTGGCTGCAAGCTCGCGGTCTATAAGGAAATATTCCTGCTCAGGTCCAACAGTGGTGGTAACATGCTTAACATCATCATATCCGAAAAGCCTTACTATTCTGAGAGCCTGCGTGTTTATAGCATCCATCGAACGCAAAAGAGGTGTCTTTTGGTCGAGCGCCTCGCCTTTATAGGAACAAAAGGCGGTGGGAATGCAAAGTGTATTGTCCTTAACAAATGCAAAGGAGCTTGGGTCCCAAGCGGTATAGCCGCGGGCTTCAAAGGTAGCTCTAAGACCTCCTGAAGGGAAGGAGGAAGCATCCGGTTCACCCTTTATAAGCTCCTTGCCTGAAAATTCCATTATTATATGTCCATCATCAGTGGGCGCTATAAAGCTATCGTGCT
>CAZIXG010000188.1:0-2004 GCA_964543305.1 uncultured Ruminococcus sp. | reverse complement strand
TATAGCTGATACTGCCAAAACCGTTAGCTGTTATGCCGATATAATTGCTATGCGCCACCCAAAAGAGGGTGCGGCATTGGTTGCTGCAAATAACGCTGCTGTGCCCGTAATAAACGCGGGAGACGGCGGTCACTGCCATCCAACGCAAACCCTAGCTGACCTGCTTACCATTCGCCGCGAAAAGGGAAGCTTTGATAACCTCACCGTTGGTCTTTGCGGTGACCTTAAATTCGGCAGAACGGTGCATTCACTTATCAATGCGCTATCAAGATATAACAATGTGAAATTTGTGCTTATCTCACCCGAAGAATTAAAGCTGCCAAGCTATGTAAAGAAGGATGTTTTGCAGAAAAACAATATCCCTTATGAGCAGACTACTGACTTAGAAGCTGCTATGCCTCAGCTTGACATACTTTATATGACTCGTGTTCAGCGTGAGCGCTTCTTCAACGAGGAGGATTATCTCAGACTTAAGGATAGTTATATTTTAACCCCAGATAAGCTTAAAAACGCGAAAGAGGATCTTGCTATATTGCATCCGCTGCCAAGGGTGAACGAAATCAGCGTTGCAATAGATAATGACTCCAGAGCTTGCTATTTTAAGCAGGTGCTTAACGGTACATATATGAGAATGGCTTTAATACTCAAGCTTTTGAAGGAGGCGGGCACGATATGAAAATTGATTCTATTTTAAACGGCATCGTTATAGACCATATTTCATCAGGTAATGGAATGCGCCTTTATGAGCTTTTAAACCTTGACAGACTTGATGCTTCGGTAGCAATTATCAAGAATGTTTCAAGCAAAAAAATGGGCAAGAAGGATATTATCAAAATTGATGCAGATATTGCAGTTGATTTTGATGTTATTGGCTTTGTTGACCCAGGTGCTACCGTTAATATTATTAAAAACGGTGTTCTTGCGGAAAAGCGTACTATTGATATGCCCGAGATGCTTACAAATGTTATAAAATGCAAAAATCCGAGATGCATCACAACCTGTGAGCAGGAGATAGAGCACATCTTTAAATTGACCGATAAGGATAATAAAATTTACCGTTGTATCTACTGTGAAACAAAGGCTTGATTTTGCACAAAAATTGAGCGCTTTTATTCGACAAAAATGTGATATTTTTTATCTAATTAACCTTGACACTTTTTTGACAAAATGGTATAATGTATTTGTACTGATTGTACTGTTCTTTGCGACTGACGGATTTTTTTGTGGAGCACCACAGAGGAACAAAGAATATAAATATTTATGCCGACCGTCTGGGCACACTTGAACTTCTACAGTCCGAGTGTGCCCTTTTGTTTTTTAGGAGGTAAATAATATGAAAAAAGTCGGAATAGTTATGGGTAGCGATAGCGATCTACCCATCATTAAAAAGGCTACTGATGTATTTAAAAACCTTGAAATACCTTTTGAGGTTCATATCTATTCTGCTCACAGAACACCCCAAGAGGCAAGAGATTTTGCGGTGAATGCCCGTAAAAATGGCTTTGGTGTTATAATAGCTGCTGCTGGAATGGCGGCGCATTTGGCGGGAGCAATTGCCGCTAATACCACACTTCCCGTTATCGGCATACCCTGCAAATCCTCAAATCTTGACGGTATGGACGCTCTGCTTTCTACCGTTCAGATGCCTACGGGCATACCTGTTGCTACCGTTGCTATAAACGGTGGCGCTAATGCTGCTTTACTTGCCGCACAAATTATTGCGGTTGAGGATAATGAACTTGCGAAAAAGCTCGATGAAAAACGCGCAAGTGATGCGGCTGTTGTTCTTAAAAAGGACAAGGCTGTTATGGAAAATCTGTAATTTATTAAAGGAGTAATAAAAATGGAAAACAAACTTTTGTACACTGGTAAAACTAAAAATGTTTATGCACTCGAAAATGGCAATTGCCTTTTGAAATTCAAGGACGACTGCACCGGTAAAGATGGTGTTTTTGACCCAGGCGAAAATTCTGTTGGTCTTACAATCGAGGGTGTTGGTGATGT
>CAZIXG010000187.1:0-2032 GCA_964543305.1 uncultured Ruminococcus sp. | reverse complement strand
GAGCTTTCAAGCGGTTCTATCCGTATCACAGACCCCGAGCTTCAAGCACAGATGTTCCGCGCTTTAGGACTTAGCGACCAGCAGGCAGAGGAAAAATTTGGCTTCCTTACAGGCGCTTTCCGCTATGGAGCCCCCCCGCACGGTGGTATGGGAATAGGTCTTGACAGACTTTGTATGATAATGACAGGCTCTGATTCGCTTCGCGATGTAATCGCCTTCCCGAAGGTTGCTACCAGTGCTGAGCTTATGTCGGGCGCACCCGCCGAGGTTGACGATATTCAGCTTAGCGACCTTGCGATAGCGATAACAAAGACAGATAAAGAATAAAAGAAAAATTAAACTTAAAGCCACTGCTTTAAATCAAAAGCAGTGGCTTTTTATAATTCTTTGTGAAAAACTTTATTTTTGAGCATCAGTTTTTTCTTTTTTATATTCTGCGATATCAGATAATTGACAATCAAGAATATTACATAATTGATTAAGAGTAAAAGTACTTACATTTTCATTCTTTCTAAGTCTATCAAGCTGACCTGTGCTGAAACCATAATTTTTAATAAGTTTATACTGTGTAATACCGCGGCTCTTTAATGTTTCCCATAACTTGTCATATACAATCATCAACGCTACCTCTTTGCTATTACTAACTTCAATATAACGAGATGCCTTTTTCTTGACAATTGCCCATAATCGGGCTATAATTTTCAAGAATTATGTATTAAAGAGGTAACAGAGTATGCAAGTAACCTTTTTCGGTCATTGGGATACACCGCGAGATATTCGCCCCTTATTAGAGGAAACAATTATAGATTTAATAGAAAACTATGATGCTAATATATTTTATGTAGGAAATCAAGGTGCATTTGATGGGTTGGTATTAAATGTTTTAAGATGTTTAAAGCTCGATTATCCTCATATTGTTTATGCCGTTGTGCTTCCTTATTGCCCAATAAAAAAGGATGAATGGACTGATGAAAATTATTATCGTAACGAAGCTATTTTCCCCGAAGGACTTGAAAAAACACCTCCCCGTTTTGCGATTTTAAAGCGAAATAGGTGGATGATAGACAACTCCGATACAGTTGTTACTTATGTTACACGAATAATAGGCGGTGCCGCACAGGCTAAAGAAATTGCAGAAAGAAAAGGAAAGCGGATAATTAACCTCCCAGATTTAAAAAATAATTTAAATTAGGGGTTGATTTTTGAAAAAATAGTGTTATAATAGTTCACATAAATTTAATATTTGCTATGTGATGCTTATAGGAAATGGCTTTTGCCGACCGAAGGAGTAACACTCTCAGGTGCTCGAAAGAGTGAGGACTGTAAGCGGATAGCACTTTGGAGAAGCCTGATTAAATTCAGGTGCCGAAGGGGCAAAGCGAAAGCGCGAATCTCTCAGGCGAAAGGACAAAGTTTTACACTCTTTTTTAGGGGATATTTTTGTTTTTTTGGTCGGATTGCGTTTTTCGTGGTCCGATTTTTATTTTTGTATTTTATTTGAAGGAGTTTTTTAAATGGAAAAATTTCAAGAGCTTATTTTGCCGTTAGTGCAAAAAGCAAACGCGTATTTATCAGACTATATTCTGATAATTCTGCTTGTAGGCGTAGGTCTGCTTTACACATTTACAACAAAATTTGTTCAGGTTCGTTATTTCGGACAAGGTATGAAGCGTGTTTTCGGCGGCATTAATCTGCGCGGCGGCAAGCAAGAGGGCGGTATTTCCTCTTTCCAGGCGCTTTCCACTGCGATTGCAGCTCAGGTAGGTACAGGTAATATCGTTGGTGCTTCGGGCGCTATTCTTACAGGTGGTCCAGGTGCTATTTTCTGGATGTGGATTATTGCATTTTTAGGCATGGCTACCATTTATGCGGAAGCCGTTCTTGCACAGGAAACAAAAACCGTTGATGCAAACGGTGAAGTTCACGGCGGCCCCGTTTACTACATAAAGAAGGCCTTCCCAAACGGCTTCGGCAAGTTCCTTTCCGTTTTCTTCTCAATAGCTACCATACTTGCTCTCGGCTTTATGGGCGC
>CAZIXG010000186.1:0-2048 GCA_964543305.1 uncultured Ruminococcus sp. | reverse complement strand
AAACCTTAGCAGAACGGATTATCGGACGCTCTCCCTGAGAAATTATTTGAACACACTGCGCCGCTGAATCTGCGCGCTGGTCAAACTGACCGGGCAGATATTCAACTGCAAAAATAGTGGCGCCTTCAAGAGAAACCTCTTTATAGGTTATATCAAGCTGTGGCTCCGAAAACACTGTTTTCACCGCATAATCGAACAAATCCTCAGTTATATTCTCAGCATCATAGCGGTTTAGGATTCTAACATCAGTTAGATTTTTTATGCCTAGTAAGGCCTTAGCATCATTAAATAACGCTTTCGCTTCGTTGGCAAGTTCTTTTTTCTTTTCAACATAAATTCTATATACCATAATTATTTCACCCCTGCCTTTAAAGCCTTAGCGCCGATATCACGGCGGAAATATTTATTATCAAAATGGATTTTATCAACTAAAGAGTAAGAAGCGGTTATTGCATCCTTAAGTGTATTTGCAATTGCGGTAACACCTAAAACCCTGCCGCCGTTTGTAAGAAGCTTACCGTCCTGAGCCTTAGCGCCTGCAACATAAGTATTAGCCGCAACATTCTCAGGAATTGTTATCTCATATCCCTTTTCATAGGAAGCAGGATATCCCTTTGAAGCCAAAATAACGCAACAAGCGTGGCTTTTGCTGAATTTAACCTCAATCTCGGATAATCTTTCCTCAGTGACCGCCTTCATAATTGTGAGCAAATCACTCTCTAAAAGCGGCAGTACAACCTGAGTTTCAGGGTCGCCGAAACGGCAGTTATATTCAATTACCTTAGGTCCGTTTTCGGTTAGCATAAGGCCAAAATAAAGGCAACCCTTAAAGGTTCTTTCCTCAGCCTTCATAGCGTTTATTGTGGGGATAAAAATCTTTTCCATACACTCAGCAGCGACTGCATCTGTGTAATAAGGATTGGGAGCTACAGTTCCCATACCGCCTGTGTTTAGACCTGTATCATTATCGCCTGCGCGCTTATGGTCCATTGATGAAATCATCGGTACAACAATATTACCATCTGTAAATGAAAGAACCGATACCTCAGGACCTGTTAAGAACTCCTCAACAACTATATTATCACCGCTTGAGCCAAACTGCTTATCCTGCATTATGGAGATAACGGCTTGCTTTGCCTCTTCACGGGTGTTTGCGATAATAACGCCCTTACCGAGGGCGAGTCCATCAGCCTTGATAACGGTTGGAATAGGGGCTGTATCAAGGTAAGAAAGCGCCTTTTTCATATCATTAAACACTTCATAAGCTGCGGTGGGAATACCGTACTTTTTCATCAAGTTCTTGGAAAACACCTTACTGCCCTCAATAATTGCAGCCTTTTTATCAGGGCCAAAGCAAGGAATACCTTTTTCCTCGAGCACATCAACACAACCGAGCACCAGCGGATCATCGGGTGCTACAACCGCATAGTCAATTTTGTTGCTTACAGCAAACTGGGCTATACCATTAATATCCTTAGCATCGATATTAACGCAAGTAGCATCCTTGCCGATTCCGCCGTTTCCGGGAAGTGCAAAAATTTCTGTTACATCTTTATTCTCTTTAATTTTTTTGATGATGGCATGCTCTCTGCCGCCACCGCCAACAACTAATATTTTCATAAAAACTCCTATGAATTAATGGTGGAATAAACGCATTTTTGTAAATGCCATTGCAATTTTATATTTATTGCAGCAACTAATCACAACATAATCACGAATAGAGCCACCAGGCTGTGCGATATACTTAACACCGCTGCGCTTTGCACGCTCAATATTATCATCGAACGGGAAGAATGCATCGGAGCCTAAAGCTACACCGTCAATAGTTGCAAGATATGCCTTCTGCTCATCGGCAGTAAATGGTTCAGGCTGAGTGGTAAAGTATTTCTGCCAGTTACCGTCAGCGCAAACATCCTCTTCGTTCTGATTTATATATCCATCGATAACATTGTCTCTATCAGGTCTGCCAAGTGTATCCTTAAATGGCAGATTTAAAACCTTATCGTGCTGGCGCAGGACCCACGTGTCAGCCTTGGTGCCTGCAAGAC
>CAZIXG010000185.1:0-2103 GCA_964543305.1 uncultured Ruminococcus sp. | reverse complement strand
GTAACAGTTATCGGGGTAGGAGACCTCAGAATGTGTTTTTCTGCCCTTAGTGGTAAAATAGAAGAAAGCGCCCTCATTTTTAGCGAAAAATTCATCTATGTTTTCATAGTAGGTTATATCAAGGTATTGCCAATAGTCAAGACCTGCGCGTTTAAGCTTTTTATCATCTATTTTAAATCCCATAGGTCCCACAAGATGAAGCCGCGCTCCTGTTGCGGCGCAAGTGCGCGCCACATTGCCTGTGTTTTGAGGTATCTCAGGCTCAACCATAACAATATTTATTTTAGACATAAAAATTCACCCGATTAATATTATATTATTTTTAAATAACGCTTGTCAAGTAATGTTGTGTATTGTATAATAATCTCATATTGGGAGTGATTTTATGAAAAAATATGCAGGCGTATTAGAACGCGTGAGTAAAGTAGAGGAAAAGTATGGCATCAGCTATGCTAAGCCCGATGGTATGCTTTGTAAATATTTAACCTTTATAGCAGGTGCAGCGTGGATATATTTGCTCTTTATGAATTTGGTATATATATTAGGTGTGTCTTTGAATCTTAAAATTGGACTCGCCGATTTTTCCTATATAGCAAATTCCTTTATAACCATTTGTATCTGCACAGTTGGTATGATAGCGGGAGCGGCGTTATTTTTGTGTAAACAAAAAATAATTGGCAGTGCAGTGACCATTGCTTCACTTCCGATGATGATAATTTCATATTCTCACCTTATGGAGGATATTGATGGGCTTTGGGGTTATAACTATTCGTTTTACTGGCGCCATGCAGCACCCGCGGCGATTTTAGCGGTAATGCTTATATGGTTGCTTGTGTTGCTTATTAGAGCAAAGATTAAAACCGATAGACTTTATAATAAGATAGTAGCCGACCTATATACCCAGTATCACACTAAGGATGGCACTCAGCTTGATGATGCTCAGTGGGAAGAATTTTTGAAAAATTTTAATATTTATTCTAACGATTAAAAGGAGGGCCATGCCCTTCTTTTTTATTTATTTTTATATTTTACTTTCTTGAGGGCACATTAAAAAAGGGAAGTGATATTATGTTGCCTGATAAAGAAAAATATAAAAAAATGACCGAAAAAGCATCGCCGCCCTCCACAATCCTTAAGGATATTTTGTGGGCATATCTCGTTGGTGGTCTTATATGCGTTCTTGGTCAACTGCTTATGGAGTTCTATTCATCGTTTGATTTGCCTGAAAAGGTGGTAAAAATGGCGGTTCCCGTAACAGTTGTATTTATTGCCGCACTGCTTACGGGTATTGGTTGGTTTGATAAGATAGCCAAGCGTGCAGGTGCTGGGACTTTAGTGCCTATTACAGGCTTTGCGAATGCTGTAGCAGCACCCGCGGTTGAGTTTAAAAATGAGGGCTGGATATTAGGTGTCGGCGCTAATATGTTCAAAATTGCAGGTCCCGTTATTGCCTACGGCACAATTGCGAGTGTAATTTATGGGGTTATTTATTGGGTATGTCAGATAATATAAAAAGGCTTGACCAAATTGGTCAAGGCCTTATCATTTGGGCTTTACAAATCTTTTTGTAACTGTTATAATTGTTAGAAGAACAAAGGAAACATAACGGGAGATAATTATGAAAAGAAAATGGACCGCTCAAGAGGCAAATGATTGGTATGAAAAGTTGGGTTGGTTAAGAGGATGCAATTTTATCGGCAGCGATTGTGCTAACCGTCTTGATATGTGGCAAAGTTATAAATCCGAAGAAAAACTTGCTACCGCTGACCGCGAACTTGCTCTTGCGAATAAGATCGGTTTTAATACCGTTCGGTTATGGGCGAATTTCGATGTGTACTATGCGGAACCTGAATTTTTTATGGATATTCTGGAAAAATATATTTCTCTTTGTCATAAGCACAATCAAAGGGTGATGATGGTTCTCGGATACGAAGAAGACTTACCGCGCGGAGATGTTTTTGTTCCAAAAAAGATGGGCGATCAACCGTATGCTTTGGGCGAGCATCAGGGTCGTTTCCCTTTGAGCGAAGAACAAAAGGCTACGGAACCGCATCATTATATGGAATATCCTGAGTTAAAAGATAAATTCTTGGAAATGGTGAG
>CAZIXG010000184.1:462-2111 GCA_964543305.1 uncultured Ruminococcus sp. | reverse complement strand
AACACAGCCCGCAAAAACATCATCGCCCTCAAGGTCTTGAGGCTCGATACCCACAAGCAATGCACTGTTGGCGTTAATGCCGTCACGGTGGCTATTGCTCATACCGTTCACCGCAATACCGCCTTGCTCGCTCGAGGCGTTTATAACCTCGCCGCCCGGACACATACAAAAGGTATATACACCCCTACCGCTTTCAAGGTGAACTGCCATTTTATAATCTGCCGCCTTTAGTGCGGGGTGAGAAGCAAAGTCGCCGTATAAAGCGCGGTTTATATCACTTTGCAGATGCTCTATTCTAACGCCCATTGAAAAGGGCTTTCGCTCCATTTTAAGTCCATTTTCATAAAGCATTTTAAAGGTATCCCTTGCGGAATGACCTATGCATAAAACAAGCCGGTTGCACTCGATTTTTTCACCATTCACAGATATAGATTGTAAATTGCCGTTTTCGATAAAAATTCCGTCAAGTATGCTACAAAATCTAACCTCGCCGCCGAAATTAATGATTTCGTTTCTTATATTCTTAACCACAGATTTAAGCACATCAGTGCCGATATGGGGCTTAGCATCAATTAAAATATCCTTCTGCGCACCAAAGCTCACAAGCGTTTCAAGCACAGTGCGACAACGGATATCCTTGATGCCCGTATTAAGCTTACCATCCGAAAAAGTACCCGCGCCCCCTTCACCAAACTGAACATTCGATTCGCCGTTAAGCTCACCGCCTGAGAAAAAGCTTTCCACGTCGGCAGTGCGCTCATCCACATTCTTTCCCCGCTCAATTACAATGGGGTTAAGACCTGCTCTGGCAAGGGTTAAAGCCGCGAACATTCCTGCGGGCCCAAAGCCCACAACAATTGGGCGGTAACTATTTGGCGCCGCCTTTTTCCAGATATATTCTTTTTTGTTGTAAACGCTTGAGTTTTTTGCTTTTTTAAGTACCTTGTCCTGATTTTTAACCTCAGCAATTACCGAAACACAAAAATGCACATCGCTTTTTTTGCGTGCATCAACAGATTTCCTGTAAAGAGATGCCGATAGCACCTCGCTATCACTCACTTTAAGTGCTTTTGCGGCAATAGACTTAATATTGTTAAAATCAGTATCAAGCGGCACATTAATATTATTAATAAGTATCATTCTAAGCTCCAAAATATTCGCAAACAGACTCTGCCGCGCACATAGCACTCGACCACGCCCACTGCAGATTAAAGCCACCGCAGTCACCGTCTATATCGAGAATTTCACCAATACAATAAAGTCCTTTTTCCTTTTTTGACATCATTGTTTTTTCGTTAAACTGCGCGGTATCGATTCCGCCCGCTGTAACCTGAGAATTATCAAAGCCTGTGGTGCCGATAACCTCAAAGCTCATTGCCTTTATAATAGCAGCCATTTTCTTTATATCGGCAGTTTTCAGTGTGGCAACTGAGTCGGTAAGCTTTAATCCGCAAAGTTTTACCACCGTTTGTCCGACACGCTTATTAAGCATACCTGTGAAGTATTCATCTAAATCACGGTCAATAAGCGCTGTCACTCTGAAAGAGAGCATATCGCAAATATTATTAAAGGAATATTCGGGCATAAGGTCGAGCACTACCACTTTTTTGCCTTGCATACGCTCAACCGCTCTGGATATTTGAAGTATT
>CAZIXG010000184.1:0-452 GCA_964543305.1 uncultured Ruminococcus sp. | reverse complement strand
GAGGCCCCGAAAGACCGTAATCACAAAACAACACCTCACCAAACTCACACCTTACTGCGCGATTTTCCAGCATAAGTGTTGCATTAGCATTTACCTTAATACCTTTAAGCGAACGAACAATTTCATTTTTTGTGCGCACCTGAACGATGGCGGGTGTGGGTTTAATAGTGTTATAACCATTAGCTTTAAGAATTTTTAGCATACTTCCGTTACTGCCAAGAGCTGTGCCACCCGAATAAAGGCCCGCCGCAATAATAACCGCTTCAGCGATAAAATCACCGTTATTTGTGGTAACTGTAAACATTCCGTTTTGCTTTTTATAGCCTGAAACCTTAGTGTCAACAAAGGTTTCAACGCCTAAGCTTTGGAGTGAAAAGCGCAGTGCATCAACAACCGATGCCGCCTGCAAGGAATAAGGATAGGCGCGGCCCGTTTCATGATAGGTAAAAACT
>CAZIXG010000183.1:0-2112 GCA_964543305.1 uncultured Ruminococcus sp. | reverse complement strand
AAGGATAAGAAGCTCCGCATTGAGGATGCTCTTGCCGCCACCAAGGCCGCAGTTGAAGAGGGTATCGTTGCAGGCGGCGGTGTAGCACTTCTTAACGCTATTCCTGCAGTTACCGCTCTTACTAAGAATGCTCAGGGTGATGAAAAAACAGGCATAAACATTGTTGTTAAATCTTTAGAGGCTCCCATCCGTCAGATAGCATACAATGCAGGCATTGAAGGCTCTGTTATAATCGATAAGATTTTATCAAGCGGAAAGGTAAATTATGGCTTTGATGCTTACAGTGAAACCTACACTGATATGATAGATGCAGGTATTGTTGATCCCACTAAGGTTACACGCTCTGCACTTGAAAATGCGGCTTCGGTTGCCGCAATGGTTCTCACCACTGAAAGCCTTGTTGCAGAAAGACCTGAGGATGCCGCCGCAGCCGCTAATGCAGCCGCCGCAGCAGCCCAAGGCGGAATGTATTAAAAAGATATATTGGATTTTTCAAAGAGAGATGGCAGATGTTGCTGTCTCTCTTTCCTTATGCTAAAATATTTTCTGCAATACAAATGCAATTGCCCAAAAGAAATTATAGATAACAAACCTGCAAAGCGGCGCGAATATAAGTTTCACACCGAATAAATCGGGTTGAAAATTAATCTTGAAAATTATATGAATTTATGTTAAATTATTACCAACTTAAGAAGGTGATATATATGACGCTTACAAAATCGGATGAGCACCGCCTGTTGCATCTGCTGCTCGATATGGGGGAAATGATGCTCTGTTCAGGTGGCGAAGTAAACCGTGTTGAAAATACGCTTGCCCTTATTAGTAAGGCTTACGGCGCTGTTGATACAAGTATTTTTGTTATAACCTCAAGCATTGTTATAACATTAAAGTTTTCGGATAATAATGTAATGACCGAAACACGCAGAATAAACACTTCAGGCAATAACCTTGAAAGGCTGGAAAACCTTAACGCGCTCAGCCGCCGCTGTTGTGAGAATCCTATGCCGATAGAACAACTGCACAAAGAAATAAAGGCTTGCAATGAGCGGGTAGGTAACTGGAAATTCTTTATAGGCAGTGCACTTGCCGCAGGTAGCTTTGCTATCTTTTTCGGCGGAAATTTATTCGATGGTATCGCCTCTGCAGTATTCGCGCTTTTTATCTGCTTAATGCAAGAAAAGCTTTCACCGATATGCCCTAACAATATAGTTTTTAACGCCATAAGCTCGTTTGTGTTGGGTATAAGCATCTGCCTTTTGGCAAAATATATACCTATTTTTAATGCCGATAAAATAATGATAGGTGATATAATGTTGCTTATCCCAGGAATAACTATGACCAACTCTATACGCGATATTCTTGTTGGCGATACAATTTCGGGTATTATGAGGTTTATAGAAAGTCTTTTGTGGGCGGCAGGCTTGGCAATAGGCTTTATGCTTTCTATCTGGTTGGTAGGGGGTGGCGCCTGATGAATTGGGGTATAATTATACAGCTTATAACGGCTTTGCTCGGTTCCTTGGGCTTTGCTATGCTTTTCGGAATAAAGCCTCGTTACTATCCATTTGCTGCACTTGGCGGATTATTAAGCTGGGGTACATATCTTATTTGCTTAAATAGTTTTGAGCATATGTTTATCTCTTGTCTGATAGCTTCGGCGGTTTCAGCGCTTTACAGCGAAATTGTGGCGCGCGTTAAAAAAGCACCCGCAACATTATTTTATATAAGCGCCGTTATACCGCTGATTCCCGGTAGCTCTTTATACTATACCTGTAGTTATGCCGTAAGCCGACAATGGGAGCAGGTTAGAATTTTTGGCTATCAAACTATGCAGTGGGCTTTGGCTATAGCGGCAGGCGGATGCATAGTGTGGGCGGTACTTATAATGGCAGAGCGAATTAAGGCAGCAAAACAAGCTAAATAAAAACATAAAAAACACCCCGATTTTTTTATTGACAAATCGGGGTGTTAGTGTTATTATATGATAGCGTGCGAAACTGTGCGCAGTTTCGTTATGCCTAAATTTAAAAGAAAGGAGATAGTGAATAGTGCCTACCTTTAACCAGTTAGTTCGCAGCGGTCGTGAAACTGTTGAGAAGAAGGCTAAGGCTC
>CAZIXG010000182.1:0-2130 GCA_964543305.1 uncultured Ruminococcus sp. | reverse complement strand
TGCAACAAACTCATCAAGTGCCATAGTAGTGGTCTGGTCGGTATCGCGGTCACGAACGGCAATAACATTGTTTTCTATTTCCTTAGCGCCAATTATTACCATATAGGGAGCGCGGTCTGCAATGCGTGATTCGCGAATCTTATAGCCTATCTTTTCGTTTCTGCCATCAAATTCGCAGCGAATCTTGTTGGCTTTGAGCACCTCGTATACATTCTTAGCATAAGCCTCGTCAGCTCCGGGAAGTGTCATAACCTTTACCTGTAGGGGAGCAAGCCATACTGGGAACTTGCCTGCAAAATGCTCTGTAATGATGCCGATAAAGCGCTCGATAGAGCCATAGCAAACGCGGTGAATCATTATAGGTCTTTGCTTCTCACCGTTTTCATCAACATAGGTGAGGTCAAAGTTCTGCGGCATCTGGAAGTCAAGCTGAATGGTGCCGCACTGCCATGTTCTGCCTATACTGTCGCGCAGATGGAAGTCAATTTTCGGTCCGTAGAAGGCGCCGTCACCCTCGTTAATGATGTAGGGAAGACCAATCTGCTCAAGAGCCGCCTTAAGGCCGTTTGTTGCTGCCTCCCAGTCCTCATCACTGCCCATACTGTCTTCAGGACGGGTGGAAAGCTCAACAAAGTAATCAAAGCCAAACTTTGTGTATACCTGATTAATAAGGTTAACAACGCCGATAATCTCGCTTGTAATCTGGTCGCGTGTCATAAAGATGTGCGCATCATCCTGAGTAAAGCAACGAACACGGAAAAGACCGTGCAAAGCGCCCTTTAGCTCATGACGGTGAACAAGACCAAGCTCGCCAACCCTCATCGGAAGCTCGCGGTAGCTATGCGGACGGCTTCCGTAAACCATAACGCCACCTGGGCAGTTCATCGGCTTAATGCAGTAGGTTTCATCATCAATGATTGTGGAATACATATTATCCTTATAGTGGTCCCAGTGACCGCTGGTTTCCCAAAGATGGCGGTTCATTATAAGAGGTGTGGAAACCTCAACATAGCCGGCTTCAGCGTGAATATCGCGCCAATAATCAATGAGCGCGTTTTTAAGCTGCATACCGCGTGGTAGGAAGAACGGGAAGCCTGGGCCCTCCTCACACATCATAAACAAGTCCATATCGCGGCCTATCTTGCGATGGTCGCGGCGCTCAGCTTCCTCTAAAAGCTTAAGGTGCTCTTCAAGCTCCTCCTGAGTGCGGAATGCGATACCGTTAATGCGGGTGAGCATCTTGTTATCCTTGTCATTCTTCCAGTATGCGCCCGACTGACCTGTTATCTTAAATGCCTTAAGTGCCTTTGTGTAGCAAAGGTGGGGGCCAACGCACATATCAACATATTCGCCCTGCTTGTAAAAGCTGATTTCTGCATCCTCATCGAGGTCGCCAATGTGCTCAACCTTGTATTTCTCACCGCGCTCCTGCATATGCTTTATAGCTTCCTCGCGGGGGAGAACATAGGGCTTAATAGGAAGATTTTCCTTGACAATCTTCTTCATTTCCTTCTCAATTTCAGCTAAGTCCTCATCGGTAAGCTTGGTATCCCCAAGGTCTATATCATAGTAAAAGCCCTTTTCAGTGGCAGGCCCGTAACCGAAATCCGCATGGGGGTAAAGTCGCTTTACCGCTTGAGCAAGCACATGAGCCGCAGTGTGTCTTATAACCTCAAGCTCCTGAGCCTCAGCGGCCTCTGCAACAGTGCCGTCCTTGTAAATAATCTTCATAAGCTTATATCCTTTCACATAACATAATTTGTAAAATAAAAAAACTTCATCCCTAAAATAGGGACGAAGTAAATCATACTACTCCGTGGTTCCACCCACATTCCGCAAAATATGCGGCACTTTAATTGCTTTAACGCAGCACATACGGCCGTGTTGCTACCCACGGCGCTCAAAGGTGGTGTTCACCGCCGCTTGCCCTGCAGCTCTTTCAGCACAGAGGAACTACTCTCTTAAAGGGTGAAATCGGGGCTACTGTCCTTATCAACGCAATTTCAATAATATAATAACCCCCAAAATACCCTTTGTCAAGCATAAAAATATAGGAAAAAGTTGAAAATCCAGTATTTTTTTATTGACTGTGAAAAAAAATAGTAGTATTCTATAATATATTATTTTTAA
>CAZIXG010000181.1:0-2141 GCA_964543305.1 uncultured Ruminococcus sp. | reverse complement strand
GGTCCACCCGTTCCCATTCCGAACACGGAAGTTAAGCACACTTGCGCTGAAGATACTTGGCGGGCAGCTGCCTGGGAAAATAAGTAGGTGCCAACATAAAAAAGCCTGATGCAAAAGCATCAGGCTTTTTTCGTGAAATATTTTTTGTTTACAAAAATAGTTGTGCTTGGTATAATATAATCCCAAATGTCGAAAAGGAGGTAGGCTTTATGTCGTATTTTGTAAATCAGTCTGTGTTTGCGAATATGTTTCCTATGCCCGCGTTTATTGCGGATAAATATTTAAAGCTTGCCACCGAAAACCAGTTAAAGGTTATAATTTACATATTCAGAGATATTACAAAAAGCATTGATGCTGATGAAATTGCCAAAGATTTGTCTCTGCCTTCAAGTGAGGTCACGGATGCGCTTATTTTCTGGCAGCAGTGCGAAATTTTAGGCTCTGATACTGAATCTCAAGAGGAAAAGAAAGAGAAAAACACCATTGTTACAGCCGAGCTTCCCACCCGCGCCGATGTTATAAAACGCGGCCTTGAGGATGAGCGGCTTATGTTCCTGCTTCGTGAGGCGCAGCTTAAATTTGGCAGGAATTTAAAGCAGAATGAAAGCCAGCTGCTTGTGTCGCTTTATGATGACCACGGAATGGATGTATCGGTAATATTGCTTTTGTTGCAGTATGCCGCAAGTGAAAATAAATGCAATGTTTCCTTTATCCGCTCCACCGCCGCAAGGTGGATAAAGGCGGGTGTTGAAAATGTGGTGGAGGCTGAAAATATTATAGCCGACACCGCAAAGAGCAAGCTTGCTTGGAGTATCGTTCAGCGTGTTTTTGGCATTGAAAGGCGCAACCCAAGCGACAAGGAGTTAGAGCTTAGTAACCTTTGGGTGAACGAATGGAAATTGAGCACCGATATGCTGAAGCTAGCCTATGATGCGTGCGTAAATTCTAAAACGCGCCTTAGTATGCCATATATTGCAAAGATACTTGAAAGCTGGTATAAGGCAGGCTATAAAACGCCTGCCGAAGTGGAAAGCGGAGAGAAAATAGCGCAGAGCAAGCCCACAAAAAGCAACGACTTTGCGGGCTATAACCTTGAGTTGTTTGAAAAAATGCTTAATGAGGATTAGTGAAAGGGGAAATTGGTGTGAAGCGTGAGCAAAGCTATGATTTAGCCTTCCAGAATAAGCGCCGCGAGCTATCGATAAAAGCGGCTGAATATAATGCGAATATAGAAAAGCTTTCGGCTGAAAACCCGCGTTTTAGCGAGGTTAGCCGCAAAATTTCCGCCTTGGGCGCGAAAACTGCTATCACCGCGCTTTCGGGCGATATGGCGGCTTTGAGCGGACTGCAAAACGAGATTACCGCCCTCTCATCAGAGCGTGAGCAAATCTTAAAATCGGCAGGCATTGCGGAATTAAAATATGACTGTGTCAAATGTAAAGACAGCGGATACATAAACGGCAAAATATGCGACTGCATCCACTTAGCCGCAAAAGCAATTATGCTCGAAAGTCTATCCAAGGATATTCCCCTTGATAGCTGCCGCTTTGAAAACTTCGACTTAAATTATTACCCCAATACGGAAATTGACGGCGGAAATCCGCGAAAGCGAATGACGCAGATATTAAAGCTCTGCCGAGAATACGCTATTAATTTCGATCCCAAGGCCTCAGAAAGCCTCCTGTTTATGGGCAACACAGGTCTTGGCAAAACCCACCTTACCTTAAGCATCGTTTATGAGCTTTTAAACCGCGGCTTTAATGTTATCTATGGCTCGGCTTATAATCTTTTTTCGCAGATGGAAAGCGAGCATTTTGATAAACACACCAACACAAGCTATAACGAGGCGGTTTCGTGTGATTTACTGTGCATAGATGACCTCGGCGGTGAATTTGCTTCGCCTTATATAAAGAGCATTGTTTATAACCTTGTAAACACCCGCGCGCTCAGCGGCAAGCCCACCATTATAAACACGAATATTTCTATGGATAAGATAGCCGAAATTTATACTCCTCGCGTGGCATCCCGCCTTATGAACTACACCTCAAAAAAGTTCATCGGCAACGATATAAGACAGCTCAAAAAGTGCGAAAAGAAATAAAATAAGGGGCTGTAAAAAAACAGCCCGAATAAAAAAAGAC
>CAZIXG010000180.1:0-2173 GCA_964543305.1 uncultured Ruminococcus sp. | reverse complement strand
TGGTGCTTGCAGGCAAGGTTAATAAAACGCTTGTAAACCTTCTTGAAATGAAGGGTGGCAAGGCTATGGGCATATCCGGTATGGATGGCAGACTCATAGAAGCCGAAATAAAGGATGAGCGTTTAGGCTATGTTGGCAAGGTAACAAAGGTGCATATTTCACCCGTTTTAGACCTGCTTGAAAAGGGCTATATACCCGTTGTTTCCACCATTGGTTGCGATAAGGAGGGTAACGCCTATAACATAAACGGCGATACTGCCGCCGCATATATTGCAGGCGCTTTAGGTGCCCAGCGCCTTATTATGATGACCGATATTGACGGTATACTTCGTGATAAGGATGACCCCGCTACCATTATTCCACACCTTACCATAAAGGAAATTGAGGAGTTAAAGGGCGAGGGTATAATTTCAGGAGGTATGATACCTAAGGTGGATTGCTGTATAGAGGCAATTCAAAAGGGTGTTAAAAATGTTGTTATTATGGATGGCAGAGTTCCGCATTCAATTCTTATGGAGCTTTTAACCGATGAGGGTGCGGGAACTATGGTGAGTGACGATAATGTTTGATTTAATATCTCGTGATAAAGAATATATCGCAAATACATACAACCGTTTTCCTATTGAAATTGTAAGAGGATGCGGCTCTAAGGTTTGCGATGTGAACGGCAAAGAGTATATCGATATGGGCTCAGGTATCGGAGTTACTGCATTTGGCTTTAACGATACACTTTGGTGTCAGGCTGTGAGTGAGCAAATAAGCCTTGTTCAGCACACCTCTAATCTATATTACACCAAGCCCTGTGTTGAGCTCGCCGAGCTTCTTTGCAAAAAAAGCGGAATGAAAAAGGTGTTCTTTTCAAATTCGGGAGCCGAGGCTAACGAATGCGCAATAAAGGTTGCAAGAAAATATGCTGCCGATAAAAAGGGTAGTGGATGCTATAAAATAATCACCCTTGAAAATAGCTTTCACGGCAGAACAATAACCACACTTTCTGCAACAGGGCAGGAACACTATCACGAGCTTTTTAACCCCCTAACAGACGGTTTTATCCATACCCCCGCTAATAACCTTGAAGCCTTCGAAAAAACGGTGAATGAAAACAAAGATGAAATCGCCGCCGTTATGATAGAATGTATTCAGGGTGAGGGCGGTGTGATACCGCTTGAAAAAAGCTTTGTTGAGGGAGTAGACCGTATAGCCAAGGAGAATGACATCCTCGTTATTGTTGATGAGGTGCAAACAGGTAACGGCAGAACAGGCAAGCTTTATGCTTATATGAATTATGATATAAAGCCTGATATTGTTTCAACCGCCAAGGGCCTTGGCGGTGGGCTTCCTATAGGCGCCGCACTTCTCGGTGAGAAAACTCAGAGTGTATTAGGCTTTGGCGACCACGGCTCCACCTATGGCGGAAACCCTGTTTGTTGTGCCGCCGCTCTTACGGTAATTAACCGACTTACCGATGAGCTTTTAGCCGAGGTAATGCTCAAAAGCGAATATATTTTCAGTGAATTAGCAAATGCCGATGGCGTTGAGAGTGTGAGCGGTATGGGCCTTATGATAGGTATAAAAACTGCAAAGCCCGCGTCAGATATAGTAAAAGCGGCGATGGAAAAGGGCGTTTTATGCCTTACTGCTAAGAATAAGGTGAGACTGCTTCCCGCACTTAATATCCCGCTTGGCGATTTAAAAACCGCTATTGAAATAATTAAAGAATGTTGCAAATAGGAGAAAGCTATGGATTTTAAAGGCAAAAGCTTTTTAAAGCTTCTTGATTTCACAACTGAAGAGATAGAATATCTGCTCGAGCTCGCAGCAGATTTAAAGGAAAGAAAGAAAAAGGGAATACCCCACCGCCTTTGCGAGGGAAAGAATATAGCGCTTATCTTTGAAAAAACAAGCACTCGCACCCGTTGTGCCTTTGAGGTGGCAGCTAATGATTTGGGTATGGGCTGCACCTATCTTGACCCCACAGGCTCACAGATTGGCAAAAAGGAAAGCATTGCCGATACGGCAAGGGTGTTAGGCCGAATGTATGATGGTATTGAATACCGCGGCTTTGGTCAGGATATAGTTGAGCAGCTTTCAAAATATGCGGGTGTTCCAGTTTGGAACGGACTCACAAACGAGTTCCACCCCACGCAGATATTAGCCGATTTTCTAACTATTC
>CAZIXG010000179.1:0-2174 GCA_964543305.1 uncultured Ruminococcus sp. | reverse complement strand
GTCGATATTTCTATCCAAAAGTGCAGTTTTTAACTCTGTGAGCATAATCGAAGCAATTTTTGTAAGTGATTCGACAGAAAGCGGCGAAAATACAACTATTTCATCAATTCTTGCGATAAATTCAGGACGCAAAAACTCACCCAAAGCCTTCATTGCTTTATCCTTAGAAGCATCGGCAACTGTTTTGCCAAAGCCCATAAGATTATCACTGCGGTCACTGCCCGCATTTGAAGTCATTACAATTATTGTGTTTTCAAAGTTAACAGTTCTTCCCTGAGCGTCGGTTACCCTACCCTCATCAAGAATTTGCAAAAGCACATTAAGAACATCGGGGTGTGCTTTTTCGATTTCATCCAACAAAATAACAGAATAAGGCTTTCGGCGCACTTTTTCGGTGAGCTGACCTGCTTCATCATAACCAACATACCCAGGGGGTGCTCCGATAAGGCGCGATACAGAATGTTTTTCCATAAATTCAGACATATCAAGTCTGATTAATGTTTCGGGTGTGCTGAAAAGCTGCTCTGAAAGCACCTTAACCAGCTCGGTTTTACCAACTCCTGTAGGTCCAACAAAAATGAAGGATGCAGGTCTGCGAACAGCACTTGTGCGCACTCTTGAGCGCTTAACTGCGGCAGCAACTAATTTTACCGCCTCATCCTGACCGATAACCCTCTCTTTAAGAGCTGACTCAAGACTTGATAAGCGGCTAAGCTCACTTTCCTCTACCTTAGATGCGGGAACGCCTGTCCAAAGCTCAATTACCTTTGCAAGCTGCTTTTCGGTGACTATATTATTAGCGGCAGGCTCGCAAAGTGCCTCAGCTTTATCCTTATATTTTTCAATATTGGCTTTAAGCAAAGCTTGCTTTTCATAATCAGTGTTTTGTGCGTCGGCAGTAAGCTCCTCAAGCTGCTTAGAATATTCAGCAACCTTTTTATTTGCCTCATAAAGCTCATCGATAGCCTTATTTTCAAGGCTTGTGCAAGCACACGCCTCATCAAGCAGGTCAATGGCCTTATCAGGCAAAAATCTATCAGTTACATATCTTTCGGAAAGCGTAACAGCTTTTCTCACAATATTATCGGGTATTTTAACGGTATGATAGCCCTCATAATATTGCTTAACGCCCATAAGCACATCAATAGCCTCGTTAATTGAAGGCTCTTCAATAGTGATAGGCTGGAAACGACGCTCAAGTGCCGCATCCTTTTCAATATATTTTCTATATTCTTTAAATGTGGTGGCTCCAATTACCTGAATTTCACCGCGTGACAAGGCAGGCTTCAATATATTTGCGGCATTCATAGAGCCTTCCGCAGAATCGCCCGCACCCACAAGGTTGTGAATTTCATCGATAAAGAGGATAACATTACCTGCATCCTTTACCTCATCAATAAGCCCCTTAACTCGGCTTTCGAACTGACCTCTAAACTGGGTGCCTGCAACAAGACCTGTGAGGTCCAGCAAGAATATCTCCATGTCAAGAAGCCTTGCGGGAGCAGTACCATTGGCAATTCTAAGTGCCAGTCCCTCAACAACCGCCGTTTTACCAACACCGGGTTCTCCAATAAGGCACGGATTGTTTTTAGAGCGGCGGGAAAGAATTTGAATTGCGCGCTCAAGCTCCTTTTCCCTACCAATAACACTATCAAGCTTTCCCTCTTTTGCACGCGCGGTCAGATTAGTACAAAATTGGTCAAGGAAACGGCGTTTTTTCTTTTTAGGTTTGCCATCCTTTGCAGCCTTTTCTTGAGTTTCTTCGTTTGAATTTTTAGCCTGAGAGCCGAACATATTTTTAAGAAACGGTATTGCAGGCGCGGTACCTAAGTCAAAGGTGCCCTCATTTAACGCCTCATCATCCAAATCCATATCAGGCGACATCATTTCCATAAACTGACTGCTCATCTGCTCGATATCTTCATCGCTGATATTCATACTTTTGAGCATATCATCAACGGGCTTTATGCCAAGCTCTTTCGCGCAAACGAGGCAAAGGCCCTCGGTTTCACCTGATGGGTTTAGCGGATTAGACATAAATACTACCGCCGGTCGTTTTTTACACTTTGAACATAACTTCATTTTAAACTCCTTGAAAAACGCTTAGAAAATTAGATAAACGGTGAAAATTCCGCTAAAAATTTAAAAATAATCGATGAATTAATCGTTTCACT
>CAZIXG010000178.1:0-2189 GCA_964543305.1 uncultured Ruminococcus sp. | reverse complement strand
TATGCTTATGATGGTGTGCCCGAGCTTTTAAGCGAGCTTAAGCAACGCGGATTTATAGTTGCGGTTGTTACCAACAAGCAGCAGGATATGGCAGATAAGGTGGTTACTAAGCTTTACGGTGATAATTTTGACCTTATATTCGGTAAGCGCGAAGGTATTCCCGCTAAGCCCGACCCCACCGCCGCTATTATGGCTATGGAGGAATTGGGAGTTTCTCCTTATGAGTGTGTGTTTTTAGGCGACTCGGGAATGGATGTTGCAACCGCCGTTAATAGTGGTGCCGTACCCGTTGGTGAGCTTTGGGGCTTCAGACTGGAGGATGAGCTTCGAGCCAACGGTGCTAAGTACATAATAAGCAAGCCGCACGAGCTTTTAGATATTATCGAGGAAATTAATAAATGACCAAATCATATAAGAGCACAAAAATAGCGTGTTACATAGGCTTTGTTGTTCAGGCTATCATAAATAATTTTTTACCGTTACTTTTTATAATTTTCAACACAAGATATAGCCTTAACTATGAGCAGATGGGGCGTTTGTTATTTATTAATTTTTTTGTGCAGCTGATTGTTGATGCCCTAACCCCCTTAATTGTAAAAAATTTAGGTTATCGCGGAGCCGCTATTGCGTGCCACGGTCTTGCGGCGGTAGGACTTTGCAGTCTTGGTATATTGCCTATTCTGTTTCCCAATCACATATATACCTGCCTTGTGATTTCTATTATTATTTATGCTTCGGGCAGCGGTATAATAGAAGTTTGTATAAGCCCTATGGTAGAACTGTTACCTGGTGATAAGAAGGGTGCAGATATGGCTTTTACGCACTCCTTTTACTGTTGGGGACAGGCGTTCACAGTCCTTGCTTCTACCCTACTGATTTCTTTGATAGGGCAAAGTCATTGGCAGTTTATCCCTATTTTATGGGCAATTATTCCGCTTTTAAATATGCTTAACTTTATGCGGGTTCCGATTATAGAGCAGCCCGATGACCCTGTAAGCAAAACAGCCAAGATTCTCTTTCGTGACCGCGATTTTTGGGCCTTCGCCATTATAATGATTTGCGCGGGCGCCAGTGAAATAAGTATGGCGCAGTGGGCTTCACTGTTTGCCCAAAAAGCACTTAATGTTGATAAGGTTGTGGGCGACCTGTTAGGGCCCTGCGCTTTTGCTATATGTATGGGTAGCGGAAGGGTGATTTTCGGACTTTTGGATGGTAAATTCAACCCTAAAAAAGTCCTTATAATAAATAACATTTTATGCGCTGCTTGCTATATTGCAGTAGGGCTTTGTAGCATACCCGCACTTTCCCTGTTCGCATGCGCACTCTGCGGATTCACGGTAAGCCTTTCTTGGCCCGGTACATACTCAATGGCAGCAAGACATTACCCCCACGGTGGCACACTTATGTTCAGCATTCTGGCGTTGTGCGGCGATTTAGGTTGCTCAACAGGTCCTTGGCTACTGGGAATTGTTGCCGATAACTCATCGCTTCAAAACGGTTTTTTGGTTTCTGCAATAATTCCTGTTATAATGGTTTTAACCGTACTCTTCCTTTTTAAAGAAAAGGATTGAAAAATTATCGGTTAGCAGTTAGAATATAGTAAAGAGGTGTTGTTATGAAAAGAGCAGATTACCTTAATTGGGATGAATATTTTATGAGCATTGCAATTCTATCCTCAATGAGAAGTAAAGACCCTTCAACTCAGGTAGGCGCATGCATAGTAAACAATGATAAAAAAATACTCTCTATGGGCTATAACGGTATGCCGCATCACTGCCACGATGATGAGTATCCTTGGGAGCGCGGCGAAGGTCTTGATTCTAAATATCTTTATGTTTGTCACGCCGAGCTTAATGCAATACTTAACTGCCCCACAGGCTCTGTTAAGGGATGCTCGGTTTATGTAACACTCTTCCCATGCAACGAATGCGCAAAGGCAATTATACAGTCGGGCATAAAAGAGATAGTATATATGTCCGATAAATATGCCGACACCGAGGGCGTTAAGGCTTCAAAGCGTATGTTTGACAGTGCAGCCATCATTTATCGCCCCTACACACCCTCCGGCAAAGAGATAAATATTACACTTTAATTTATTGATTATTTTAATTTTTTACTTGATTATTCATATTTGATGTGATATAATACAATGCGTTGCCGCAATCGGCAACTTATGCGCTGATAGCTCA
>CAZIXG010000177.1:0-2205 GCA_964543305.1 uncultured Ruminococcus sp. | reverse complement strand
GTGGGGAATGCCCGAATGGTCGCGTTTAAGCTCTTCTTCACTTATAAAATGAACAATTGTATCATAATCAGCAAAGTAGTTAGGCATTGTCTTGATTTCCTTCTCAATGCGAGCGGTGTCTGCGCCTTCCTTGGCTACCACAAAGCATTCTCTTAGGTGCTTCTGGCGGGTTGTAAGCTCGGGATTGCTGCCGCTTCTTACAGCCTCTAAAGCAGCTTCTATCGGTACGGTATACTGCTTCGCATCCTTTACACCATCAATACGGCGTATGGCATCTGAATGGCCTTGGCTCACACCCTTACCCCAGAAGGTATAATCCTTACCGTTGGGCAAAACTGCCGATGCATAAAGGCGGTTAATAGAGAACATACCTGGGTCCCAACCACCTGAAATCAGCGCCGTATGCTTTGAGCTTAAAGCGACATTATCAGTATTGGCGAAATGCTCGGGTATTTTAGCGTGAGTATCAAAGCTATCAACAACATTGAAGCTTTGGGCGAGCGCAGGTGTCATTTCGGGCAGGTCTGTCGCACTGCCGCCACAAATAACAACAACATCAATTTCATCTTTGAACTTCAAAATATCATCAGCCCTGTAAACGGCGGCTCCACTCACTGTTTTAACAGCTTCGGGCGCGCGGCGGGTGAAAACGCCAAAAAGCTCGGCATCAGGCGCGGCATTAACCGCACATTCAACACCGCGGCCTAAATTGCCGTAACCGTAAATTGCAATTTTCATAAATTAACCTTCTTTAAAAGAAATTAAAATTTAATACCGCATTCGCGCATATCGGAAATAAGTCTTGCCTCGTTTGCCTCCTCCATAGGAGTGAGCGGAAGTCTGAGGTAATTATCGCAATATCCCATAGCATACATAGCAGCCTTAACGGGTATTGGGTTAACCTCGCAAAACAGGGAATCTATAAGTGGTAGATATTTAAGCTGGGCATCCCTTGCAGAGTTAATATCGCCCGCCAAAAAATCATGGCACATTTTTGATGTTTCTCGGGGCAGAAGATTTGAAAGCACCGATATAACACCCTTGCCCCCAAGAGAGAGCACAGGTACAATCTGGTCATCGTTGCCCGAATATATATCAATATTATCACCGCACAAGCGGGAAATGGCGGCTATCTGTGAAATATCACCGCTTGCTTCCTTTATAGCCACAATATTCGGGTGCTTAGCAAGTGTTGCGCAGGTTTCGGGCTTAATGTTGCAGCCTGTGCGGCTGGGAACATTATAAAGGATGCAGGGCTTGGTGCTCACATCTGCTATCGCGGTAAAGGATTTGATAAGTCCGTTTTGGGTTGCCTTATTATAATAAGGTGTTACCAAAAGCATCGCATCAGCGCCAACATCACAAGCATATTTTGTAAGCTCGATAGCATATGCAATATCGTTCGAGCCTGTGCCGGCAATAACGGGAACCCTTCCCGCTACCTTATCAACACAGAACTTTATAACTGCCTTGTGCTCGCTATCGGTAAGGGTGGAGCCTTCGCCTGTGGTACCTGCTGCCACAATAGCATCGATACCCTCTGCTATCTGCCACTCAATTAGCTTGCCAAAGGCTTCAAAATCTATACCATCTTTGTTAAGCGGTGTAACAATAGCTGTTGCGGCACCTGTGAATACTGTGTTTTTCATTATTATTCCCCCTGAAACACTAAAAAAGATAGCTGCAAAGTAAAATGCTGCTATCTTCCGTAAATCAAATATAAAATATATGAGTAGGATGATAGCACTCCGCATTACTGCGACAGCGAAACGGATATTATCCGAGCCGCCAGCTGGATGCTTGCCAAACACACAGCTTCGGCATTCGCCCCT
The DNA here is from genome assembly GCA_964543305.1 of uncultured Ruminococcus sp. Lineage (GTDB taxonomy): Bacteria > Bacillota > Clostridia > Oscillospirales > Acutalibacteraceae > UBA737. Next base: position 373 of record CAZIXG010000177.1, on the reverse strand, counting down.
TTCCCGCACGGCCTTGGCAACCATATCTTGTGCGGTACTATTTGCTGAATGCGCCTCTATCGTTTATGAACCGAGTATAGCACAACACATTTGTTTTGTCAACGATTTCAAATAAAATATGCAGAAATCTTAATTATAAGTTTCATTAATCAATGCACAGAACCGTTTCGTTCGTCAACCATCCTTTAAGATTTCTAAAATATCCTTCATTTTTTTGCTCACTCCTGAAATGTTTTTTGCTTGGATTTTCGCCAAGATGGAATTTACAAGCATATTGTAAGATAATAAAAATGCTTTTCTCTACCCTTAAACTAAAAGTTTTTTTAAAATATTTTTGGGCATAAAAAAATCCGCCCACGGTTAAGTGGACGGA
>CAZIXG010000176.1:0-2205 GCA_964543305.1 uncultured Ruminococcus sp. | reverse complement strand
GGTGCTCGCCGCGAAAACATTGAAAACTATATTAAGCGTCTTGAAAAGCTTGAGGAAATCGCCAATTCCTTTAGCGGAGTAGAAGATTCTTATGCTATTCAGGCAGGCCGCGAGGTTCGTATTATAGTTAAGCCTGAAGCAGTAAACGATGACCAGATGGTAATTATGGCTCGCGATATCGTTCAGAAGATTGAAAATGAGCTTGAGTATCCCGGTCAGGTTAAGGTTAATATCATCCGCGAAAGCCGCGCTGTTGACTATGCTAAATAATTAAATTTATGCAAAGCAAAACCCAGAGGAAATTTCCTCTGGGTTTTATTTTTTAAAAATGCTTGACAATATGGAGTGTATGCATTATAATACAACTGTACTAATTGATATAGTACACTAAGTTAGGAGGTGGATATATGTTTCAGTTGGATTTAAAAAGCGGAGTGACTATCTGTGACCAGATAGTAAACGGCTTCATTAAGCTTAAAGCGCTTGGCGTTTTAAAGGGGGGCGACCAGCTTCCAAGCGTTCGCGTGCTGGCATCGAAATTCTCCGTAAATCCAAACACTGTGCAAAAGTCCTACGCAATACTTGAGGCGGAAGGAATTATCTATTCCGTAAAGGGAAAGGGGTCCTTCGTTTCCGATGATGAAAATGCCTCTAAGGCAATAATTGAAAGCGCTAAGGCGGATTTTAGAGCGGCGATTAAGAATGCCAAGGCCTTAGGCCTTTCTAATGAAGATTTAAATGCTTTGATTAAGGAGGCAGAAAAATGATTATAGCAAATAATCTTACAAAAAAGTTTGATGATGTAACGGCTCTTGATAACATCTCCTTTGAGATACAAGAGTGTAGTATATATGGCCTTGTGGGCTCCAACGGTTCGGGTAAGTCAACACTTCTTCGCCTTATAGCGGGCGTTTATATGCCCGATGGGGGAGAGATAGGCATTGATGCTATCGATAGCTTTGATTATCCCGCAATTAAGGCAGAAATCGCTTTTCTTGGTGACACACCTTATTTTCTGCCGCAGTCTGATTTAAAGGAGATGGCGTCTCTTTACAGCGGAATGTATCCCACATTTGATTATGAGGAATACCGCCGCTTGCTTGATACCTTTCCCCTTGATGAAAAGGCGCGCCTTTCTACCTTTTCAAAGGGTATGCAGCGTCAGGCGGCGCTTATATTAGCGCTTTCCACCAAGCCACGATATATACTTTTGGATGAGGCTTTTGATGGCCTTGATGTTGTTATGCGCAGGGTGCTTGCCAATATAATTATGGAGGGTGTTGAAAGTCGCGGTATGACAGCGGTTATCGCTTCACACAATCTCCGCGAGCTTGAAAGCGTTTGCGATCATATAGCCGTTATTCATAATGGAAAGCTTATTTCAAGCGGTGATGTTGAAGAGGTTAAAAGCCGAATTCATAAGGTTCAGGTTGTGTTTAATCAGATTCCTGAAATGAGCGTGTTTGATGGGCTCGAGGTTATGAAGTGCGAGTGCACAGGCTCATTATTGCAGCTGGTTATAAAGGGCGAGGAAAAGGAGATAATGCAGTTTATAAACCACCTTTTCCCAGTGTATGCCGAGTGCATCGAGCCCTCTTTAGAAGAGGTATTTGTTTATGAATTGGAGGTAATCGGTTATGATGTTAAAAACATCCTCTCGTAAAATAAATCCGTTTTATCAAATGATAAAGCATACCCTCAAAAAGAATCTTGGTATAATAATACTTTTGTGTATTGCGGCGCTGCTTTACTGCCCCGGTACATTTCTAATGGAAATTGAGCGCAACTATGATATTTACGGTGCAAAAGGCCATGTAAATACTTATATGTTTCAAAACCTTATGATTCTTGTTGCAGTATTTGCAGGAATTATTGTAACGCTTCTTAATTTTATGAATTTCAGCTTTCTTTATCAGAAGCGTTCAAGTGATGTTTTTCATTCATTCCCGCTTACCCGCACCGAGCTTTTGCTATCAAGGATGATAAGCGGCATAGTTATAACGGTTATTCCTGTTATAATATGTTATGCGGCTTTTGGTATAATGTCGGCAATTTTCCCTTGGATGCTGAGGTCTGTGTGGACGCTGATATTTGCTTTTGTTAATACTCTGCTTATAATTCTTGTCTGCTCCGCTTTTTCCATGATTTTTGTTGTATGCGCAGGCAGTGTCTTTGACCTTATCGTATCCTTTGTGGGCGCAAACG
>CAZIXG010000175.1:0-2233 GCA_964543305.1 uncultured Ruminococcus sp. | reverse complement strand
CAGTTCGCCTTAATGACCGATTATTCAATGTTGAAAACCCGAGTGATGAAGAGGGCGTTTCCTCCTTTGACGATAACCTTAACCCCGAATCTCTCACAGTTCTTAACAACTGCAAGATAGATGCTTCACTGGCGCAAGTGGCAGTGGGTGATACCTTCCAGTTTATGCGCCAAGGATATTTCTGCGTTGATAAGGATTCCACAAAGGAAAGCATTGTCTTTAACCGCACAGTTGCTCTTAAAGACTCGTTCCTGAAGAAAAAGTGATGAAGGTAATAGATATATTAAACTTTCTGGAAAGTAAATTTCCTATGGCTACTGCCTGTGATTTTGATAATGTGGGACTGCTTGTCGGTGACTGTGAGCAGGAAGTGAATACCGCTGTAGTAGCGCTTGATTGCGATATCACTGCCATAAATCGGGCGCGCGAGGTGGGTGCTCAGCTTATCATCACCCATCACCCCGTTATCTTTGACGGTCTTAAGTCGGTCACTGCGGGCAGTGTGGTTTATGAGCTTATAAAGAGTGAAATTTCGGTGATAAGTATGCACACAAACCTCGATATTGCCGCAGGCGGCGTTACCGAGAGACTGTGTGAGGCTATAGGCCTTACCGAAGTAATGCCCTTTACCGCACAGGATGGGTTTATTATCCGCGAAGCAAAATGCCCTATAACGGATGCCGACAAATTGGCTTTGCATATTAAAGAAAACCTTGGCGGCGGTGTTCGTTATGTGACGGGCAAAACCCCCATAAACCGCGTGCTTGTTTGCTCAGGCTCGGGCGGCGATTTCTTGGATGATGCTAAGAACTGCGGCTTTGACGCGCTTATCACCGCCGATGTTAAGCATAATGTGTTTATAGATGCCATAAATAACGGCATTTCGGTCTTTGATGCAGGGCACTATGCGAGCGAAAATGTGATAGTCGCCCCGTTAACACAACTTTTAAGCGAGGAGTTTAATAATATAAAATTTATTCCTCACAGCCCCGATAAAATTAAATCTGTATAACACAAAAGCCTCTGCAAATAGAGGCTTTTCTTTTATAGTTCATAATTAAATTTTAATTCTTCATCCTCTTCAGCAGCCTCTTTAAAAGTTTCTACTATTTTCAAAATGCTTTCTCTTAAATTTTCTGCCGACATGGTTTCTGGTTTAAAGATTACTGTTATTGTAATGGGAGTTTCTATAAAACCTGTAAGCATATCCCATAAAGCATCTAAATTATTCCCATACCATTCGGGTAATTCTAATTTCTCTCTAATTTCGTTGTGTAAATCCATTGGATATTTACATTTTGAGAAATCAATAATAACGGTTTTCATATTGTCCTCCTAATATCAAAAACGAAGCGACGTTTACCGCCATAATTATAACTTAAATAATAAAGTTTAGCAATTAAAAAAATAATTTAATATGGTACGAGCGCATAGGCATAAACTTTACCGAGGTGCTTTTTATGAAATTTTTAATAATAACGCGAAAGCAGATAATGCTCGCAATATGCCTGTTGCTATCGGTCACATTTGTGATTATAGGCTCGGTGGCAACCTTTGCCGAGGCGGATAGAAAATTGCCTATTTACTGTGTAGAAACCGAAAAAAAGCAGATAGCAATTAGCTTTGATGCCGCTTGGGGAAATGACGATACCGAGCAGCTTATAAATATTCTTGCCGAATATGATGTGCCCGCCACATTTTTTGTGGTGGGCGCTTGGGTGGATAAGTATCCCGAATCGGTAAAGCAGCTAAGCGATGCGGGGCATCAGGTGCAAAACCATTCAAACACCCACCCTTATATGACCGAGCTTTCAAAAGAGCAGATGAAAAACGAGCTTGATAGCTGCAATAAAAAAATCGAAGCTATAACAGGCAAGTGCCCCACACTGTTCCGCCCGCCATATGGCGACTATGATAACGCCGTTATCGAGGCAGTGGGGGAAATGAATATGTATACAATTCAGTGGGATACAGACAGTCTTGATTGGCGTGAAAATGCGACTGCTGATAGCATTTGTAACCGCGTTACAAGCAAGGTTAAAAACGGCAGTATCGTACTTTTCCACAACGATGCCGACCACACCCCAGAAGCCCTTCCCAATATCCTCAAATGCCTAAAAGATGAGGGGTATGAGTTTGTGTTTATTGAGGATTTAATTTATAAGGATAATTATGAAATTATCCACGATGGAACACAGTGCAAAATAAGCAGTAACGAATAAAAAGGCTCCCC
>CAZIXG010000174.1:0-2245 GCA_964543305.1 uncultured Ruminococcus sp. | reverse complement strand
CGGGCTTTGTTAATATCAAGGGCCACAGAAGCGTTGGCGGTATGCGCGCTTCCATCTACAATGCAATGCCCATTGAAGGCGTTGAGGCACTTGTAGCATTTATGAAAAAATTTGAAGAGGAAAATGCGTAATGTTTAAGATAAAAACCTATAATAAGATTTCAAAAATAGGCCTTCAGGTATTTGATGATAAATACACAGTAGGTGATGAGGTTGATAATGCCGATGGCGCGATAGTTCGCTCTGCTGCACTTCACGATACCGAATTTCCCGAGAGTCTAAAGGCTATTGCCCGTGCGGGTGCAGGCACCAATAATATTCCTATCGACCGTTGCTCCGAACAGGGAATAGTTGTTTTCAACACCCCAGGCGCTAATGCAAACGCTGTTAAGGAGTTAGTGCTTGCAGGTATGCTCATATCCTCCCGCCGCGTTATCCCCGCAATTGAGTGGGCTAAAACACTTAAAGGCGAAGGTGAAGCTGTTGGCAAGCTGGTTGAAAAGGGCAAGGGCGCATTTGCAGGTCCCGAGCTTAAGGGCAAAAAGCTTGGTATTATCGGTCTTGGCGCGATAGGTGTTCTTGTTGCGAATGCAGCTAATCACCTTGGTATGACTGTTTACGGCTATGACCCGTATCTTTCTATTAATTCCGCTTGGAATCTCACACACAACGCCGTTCATATATATGATATTAATGAAATATATAAGCAGTGTGATTATATAAGTGTGCATGTTCCTCTTACAGATAACACTAAGAATATGATAAACGCTGCAGCATTTGCTAATATGAAGGATGGCGTGCGTATTCTTAACTTCTCTCGCGCAGGACTTGTTAATTCCACTGATATGTTACAGGCTCTTGAAAACGGCAAGGTTGCGGCATATGTGACCGACTTCCCCACAGATGAGATGCTCGGTGTTGACGGAGTTATCGCTATACCTCACCTTGGCGCTTCCACACCTGAGTCTGAAGACAACTGCGCGCAGATGGCGGCAAAGCAGCTTATCGACTATATTGAAAACGGAAATATCACAAATTCTGTAAACCTGCCTGAGATTTCAATGCCCAGAAGCGGCAAGCACAGAGTTTGCGTTATTCATAAGAATATTCCTAATATGCTTACCGCTATTACAGGTATTGTTGCAGAAAACAATGTTAACATTGAAAATATGCTTAATAAATCCCGCGGTGACTATGCATATACAATGCTTGATGTATCCGATGCCGATACTCAGGCGGTTACAGATAAAATTGCCGCTATTGATGGCACCATCCGCGTTCGTGTTATATAACAATATAATGATAACCCCCTCTGTTTTAGGGCAGAGGGGTGTTTTTACTTCATCACTTTAACAAATTAAAGTGATAATGCATAAAAGTTATCCAACTTTTTGTGCAAGTATACAAATGTGCTAAAAAATGTAAAAAAACACTTTACAACTTTAGTTTGGTGAAGTATAATGACAACATCAAATAAAACTTCCGCAAGGGAAAAGGAGAAAAAGAAAATGAAAAACATGATGAAAAAGACAATCGCATTACTTATGGTAGTGGCAATGCTGTTCTGCTTTGCAGGCTGCGGCGAAAAGGAAAAGACAGTAGTTGTTGGTTACACAATTTATGAACCTATGAACTATCTTGATGAGAACAACGAGCTTATCGGTTATGATACTGAGCTTGCTGAGGCAGTTTTCGAGAATCTTGGTTACAAGGTAGTTTTCCAGGAAATCGACTGGAACAATAAGTACACCGATTTAAACTCTGGTGCTATTGACTGTGTATGGAACGGCTTCACCTGCAACACAAAGGATGATGACGGCGTGGCTCGTGCAGATAAGGTTGACTTCTCTTATAACTATATGGAAAACCGTCAGGTTGTAGTTGCTAAGAAGGATTCAGGTATTGCTACTGCTGCCGATCTCAACGGTAAGTACGGCGCTGCTGAAAGCGGTTCTGCAGGTGAGACATACGGTAAAGATTTTGAGGGCGCAAACATTAAGGGCTTCACAAAGCAGACCGACTGCTTGCTCGAAATCGTATCAGGCACAGTTGACTTTGCAGTGGTTGATGCTCAGCTTGCAAAATCCTATGCAGGTAAGGGCGACTATGCTGACCTTGCTATAGTTGAAGCACTTTCAAGCGAAGTTGAATATTATGCAATCGGCTTCAAGAAGGGTAGCGAGCTTACAGCAAATGTAAACGAGCAGCTTGAAAAGCTTGGCGCAGACGGCACTATCGAAGAACTT
>CAZIXG010000173.1:0-2303 GCA_964543305.1 uncultured Ruminococcus sp. | reverse complement strand
ATACAGTATGTGCAGAAATTATCGCAACCATACATAACGGGAAGCCAGCCCTTGATATCACCATCGCGGCAAACGGGCATATCCTCAATGACACCATCGTTCGCAAGCTCGCGCTCGTAAACACGCTTACCACCCGTTATTCTGCGATATATAAACTCAGGCAGGCGGTGCTGGACCTGAGTGCCGAAAAGAATATCAACATAAGGAAAGCTTTTATAAAATTTATCAGCCACCGATTCCTGTTGTGCCATACATCCGCAAACTGCCAAAATAAGGTTCGGATTTTTGCGCTTATACTGCTTCACCGCGCCCACATTGCCATACACCCTATCCTCGGCATGCTCGCGAACGGCGCAGGTGTTAAAGAGTATGAAATCGGCGCTTTCCATATCATCAATCATCTCATAGCCCATAAGGGTGAGCATTCCCTTTATCCTTTCGGAATCGCTCACATTCTGCTGACAACCAAATGTGATAACACACGCCTTTGGCGTACCGATAATATTTTGCTTTAAAATTTCCGCTACACGGGCGGCGAAAGCGCGCTGCTCGGGCGGGTAGACATTTTTATTTTCAAATAAAGACAAAACAAAAAACTCCTGATTATTTATAATCTTATATATTATACTATAACTGACAAATTTGTGCAAGATAATATAGTAAATTTCCAAATATTAAATTTATATTAATTTTCACTTGAAAGAGTGGCAATATTTTGCTATACTACTTTATGTATTTGTACTACTTAAGGGGAAATATTTATGGCGAAGATAGGTTTTGATAACAACGAATATATCAGACTGCAATCCCAGAACATTCGTGACCGTATCGATATGTTCGGCGGCAAGCTCTATATGGAATTCGGCGGCAAGCTCTTTGATGATTTCCACGCTTCACGCGTGCTCCCCGGCTTTAAGCCTGACTCTAAGGTGAGAATGCTTTTAGAGCTTAAGGATGATGCGGAGATTATAATTGCAATAAACGCTGATGCAATAGAGAAAAACAAGCGTCGGGGCGACCTTGGTATCACCTACGACCTTGATACTCTTCGCCTTATTGATGCGCTCAGGGGCATTGGTCTTTATGTGGGCAGTGTTGTTATCACCCGCTTTACGGGACAACCCCTCGCAATCGCCTTTGAAAATCGCCTTAAATCTCTTGGAATTAAAACCTACCGCCACTATCCTATAAAGGATTACCCCTCTAACATCCCCTATATCGTAAGCGAGGAGGGCTTCGGCAAAAACGATTATATTAAGACCGAGCGCCACCTTGTTGTGGTTACCGCTCCGGGACCGGGCAGCGGCAAGATGGCTACATGCTTAAGCCAGCTTTACCACGACCACAAAAACGGCATAAAGGCGGGCTATGCTAAGTTTGAAACCTTCCCCATTTGGAATATCCCGTTAAAGCATCCTGTTAATGTGGCATACGAGGCAGCAACTGCCGACCTTAACGATGTTAATATGATAGACCCGTTCCACCTTGAAGCATACGGCCAGACCACCGTTAACTATAACCGCGATATTGAGATTTTCCCCGTGCTCAACGCTATGATGGAAAAGATTTTAGGCAAGTCGCCTTATAAGAGCCCTACTGATATGGGTGTTAATATGGCTGGCTGCGCTATAAGTGATGATGAGGCTGTGCGTGCGGCGGCAAATCAGGAGATTATCCGCCGTTATTACACTGCTCTTTGCAATGTTCGCCAAGGACTCAGCGAGGAATCAGAGGTTGCTAAAATCGAACTGCTTATGAATCAAATGGGCATTTCCACCGCCGACAGACCTGTGGCTCGTGCAGCGCTTGATAAGGCGAAGGCAACGGGCGCTCCCGCTACGGCAATTCAGTTAGATGATGGCAAAATAATCACAGGCAAAACATCCTCGCTTTTGGGAGCAAGCTCATCGATGCTTCTTAATGTGCTTAAAGAGCTCGGCGGCATACCCGATGATATTGAACTGCTCTCCCCCACCATCATCGAGCCTATACAAAATATGAAAACAGGGGTACTTGGAAACCACAATCCAAGACTTCATATAGATGAAATTCTTATAGCACTTTCTATTTGCGCGGCTACAAACGGCACTGCTAAAAAGGCGCTTGATCAGGTTGAAAAGCTTAAAGGACTTGAGGTACACTCCACTGTTATTCTCTCCCGCGTGGATGAGCAGACCTTTAAAAAGCTTGGTGTTAACCTCACCTGCGAGCCTCAATACCAAACCAAAAAGCTTTATCACGCATAAAAGAAAAGGGGCTGTAAAAAAACAGTCTAAAAAATCCGAGGTTCACGGTAATAAGTG
>CAZIXG010000172.1:0-2328 GCA_964543305.1 uncultured Ruminococcus sp. | reverse complement strand
ATCAAGGGGTTTTTATTATCTTATAATTGAGAGTGCTTCCTTTAAATTTCTAACGCCGATAAGTTCTATTCCGGCAGGCTTATTGGTTATCTGCTTAATACAGCTTTTGGGTAGCACGCATTCGGTAAAGCCAAGACGCGCCGCCTCGGTAACTTGTGCCTGAGCGCGGGATACAGAGCGAATTTCGCCCGAAAGGCCAACCTCGCCAAATGCGATAAGCTTATCGCTGATGGGCGTATCGCGGAGTCCCGATACCAGTGACATACAAACTGCAAGGTCTGACGCGGGCTCATCAAGGCGCATTCCGCCAACAACATTAAGATATGTATCAAGATTTGAAAAGAACAGTCCTTGCCGCTTTTCAAGAATTGCAAGCAGCATATTAAGGCGGTTATAATCAAATCCGTTTGACATTCTTCTCGGGTTACCAAAGCCTGTTGTTGTGACAAGACCCTGCACCTCGGCTAAAATAGGTCTTGTTCCCTCTATGATGCAGGTTATGCACCCACCCGAAACATTGCTCATTCTGCCCGAAAGCAGCATAGCAGAGGGATTTTCAACCTCCAGAAGGCCCGTATCACGCATTTCGAAAACACCAATTTCATTTGTAGAGCCAAAACGATTTTTAATAGCGCGCAAAATTCTATAAGACTGATTTCGCTCGCCCTCAAAGTAAAGAACGGTATCAACAATATGCTCGAGAACCTTAGGCCCTGCAATATCTCCGCCTTTATTAACATGTCCTACTATAAAAATCGGGATATCAAGTGACTTACCAGTTCTAAGCAGCATATTAGTTGATTCCCTCACCTGAACTATACTGCCCGCTGACGAGGAAAGCTCAGCAATTTGCAATGTTTGGATAGAATCTACCATAACAAGGTCAGGCTTAACGCTCATTATATATTCACATATAGCCTGAGTGTCGGTTTCGGACATAATGGTTACATTATCCCCCACAACGCCAAGTCTGGAAGCCCTGAGCTTTATCTGCACTGCAGATTCCTCACCCGATATATAAAGCACATTAAGCCGATTTAGCAAAGAATTGCATATCTGCAACAGAATGGTTGACTTGCCTATACCGGGGTCACCGCTCAGGAGCACCACCGAGCCTTTAACTATACCGCCGCCTAAAACGCGGTCAAGCTCGGTTATGCCAGTTACAAACCTATGCTCATCGGAGGTATTGATTTCAGATAGTGTTTTGGCGCCCAAAATAAACTTTGAAGCAGATGAAGCTTTGAAACTATTTGTAGCCTTTTTATCAACCGCTATCTGCTCTTCTAAAGTATTCCAAGAGCTGCAGGAGGGGCACTGCCCCATCCATTTAACGGTTTCATATCCGCATTCGCTGCAAACGAAAACCGTTTTTGTTTTAGAAGCCATAAGTTTCTCCTTGTGAATTTGCGTAAAAATTTATTATTCCACCCGCGACGGCAAAAGCCATCTGCGACTGATATTCCTCTGATTTTAGCTTTTCAAGCTCGGCTTTATTACTCAAAAAACCACACTCAACAATAACGGCAGGCACTTTAGCATTCTTTAAAAGGTATGTGCTACTTGTTCCCTGCTTAATCACACGCGTATTTTCCGGCTGCAACAAAGCGGTAACATTTTTTTGCACACACTCTGCCAAAGACTTAGCGTCACTAAAATTTGGTGTGTAAAACACCTGCGTTCCGCTCGCGGCAGAGGTTGTAAATTTATTAAGGTGAATGCTCACATAAATAGCATCAGGGTTTTCCTGCATTATTTTAAGCCTATTATTAAGGTCGCTTTTTTTGCGCTTTGGTATTGTGGAGCTGCTGTCATCCTCAGTTCCCGAATCATCTGTACGGGTTAAAATAACATCATATCCGTTAAATTTTAGCAAGTCTGCAACCTTTAAGGTTATCTGCAAATTTATATCCTTTTCAACAGTGCCGTCGGATGCCACCGCGCCACCATCAAACCCGCCGTGGGCTGAGTTAGTTAATACTATACTTTTTTAGTAATTCTGTATATTTTGTCGATTTTTGACTGTGGAAAACCACTAAATTTTCCACTCAATTTTAATTTCTCTCTTGCCACTCTTTTTGAGCTTTCCAATGAAGATTTTGCTTATAAATTCATCGGCAATCTCAAATGTGAGAGTGTCAATTTTTCGGTACTTTTCGAGTATAGATTTAGTATCCTTTTTTGTTTCGCCGCCCGATAGGGCTACAAGCTTTGATTTTAAAATTTCGATGCGTTTCTCTGTTTCTTCGGATTCCTTTTGGTAGCTTTCTCGATATTTAGTAAACTCCTCTACGGTGATGATACCATCCAACTTGTCGGTGTACATCT
>CAZIXG010000171.1:0-2333 GCA_964543305.1 uncultured Ruminococcus sp. | reverse complement strand
TGTTTTCAGCGGTGAGCTTACTGAGAGACCGCAGATAATAGTTGGCAACAAATGCGACCTTTGTGAGGAAGAGGAAGTAGCCCGCATAGCTAAATATTTCGAGGATAAGGGCTATAAATTTTTCCCCGTTATGGCTGCTATTGCCGAGGGCACCGGTGAGCTTATAAACTATGTGGCCGCAGAGCTTGCGAAGCTTCCTGCTATCAAGGTATATGAAGCAGAGCCTAAGCCTCAAGAGGACTTTACAGTTAAAAAGAAGCGCACCTTCAATATCCGTGTGTGCGACGGTGTTTACTTTGTTGAGGATGCACCTTGGATTATGGATGTTATGAATACAGTTGACCCTGATGATTATGAGTCATTGCAGTATTTCGAGAGAGTTCTTCGTCAAACAGGCATTATCGATGCCCTTAGAAAAGCAGGAGTCCAAGAGGGTGACACCGTTAATGTTTATGATGTAGAATTTGATTATATGGAGTAATTCTTGCTCTACCCTAAAGTGAGGGGGACCGCCGTAGGTGGTGGAGGGATAATTATGGATAATGTAAATCTTTTAAGTCCTTCGGTGCTTGCATTTGTCGGGGATGCGGTGTATGGTCTTTATGTCCGCACGCGGCTTGCCGAGATTAATCGCTCGTCGGGCGATTTGCATAGCCTTTCGGTTAAATATGTAAGCGCCGTATCACAGGCAAAGGCGTTTAAGGTTATCGAATCCGAGCTTACAGAGCGGGAAGTGATAATCTTTAAGCGCGGCAGAAATTTTCATACAGGTAACACACCTAAAAGCGCCAGCGGCGGGGAATATCACACCGCCACAGGCCTTGAGTGCCTTTTCGGCTACCTGCACCTTGCGGGGGAAAACGAAAGAGCAAAACAGCTTTTTGAAATAATCTGGAGTCGCCAAACAACAGAATATAGCAAAAGTTCTCGGCATAGTGCTTACGACCTTGCAAATCATTAAGACACTAACCGAGAACCGCAAGAAAAAGTAAATACATACCGAAAGGGGAACGAAAGTTACCCAAGTAGGTTACTTTTCCCAAGGCTATTATATCACATCTTTTTAAAAAAGTGAAGAAGTTTTAAAAAATATTATCGTTTCTCTCTTTGATTGTGCTTTTGTTATTGCAATCAAATGTATTTATATAAAGCCTTTCGGATAAAATATCAATACTCGACGCTTATCGGGAGGCTTTTTATTATGGGTAAAAAGGGTTTGTTCCCACTAATTGATTTTGGATATTTTGTTGTTGGCTGCTTTATATATTCGGCGGCGATCACTATGTTCGTTTCGGCAAATGAAATTTCCCCAGGCGGCTTCACGGGTATTGCAACGGTTATAAATTATCTCACCCGCATACCAACAGGTGTTACCGTTCTCATACTTAATATACCGATAATTATAATAGGCTATATAAAAATGGGTAGCGTGTTTATCCTTAAAACTGCCGCCGCAACGGTGATAATGTCGGTAAGCCTTGATGTTACTGCCAAAATCTTAAAGCCGATAGAAACCGATAATATGCTCGCCTGCCTTTTCGGCGGCATACTTATGGGGCTGGGGCTAAGCCTTGTGCTGCTGCGCGGCGCCACCACAGGCGGTGTTGATATAATCGCCAAGCTTATAAATAGAAAAATGCGTCATATCAGTGTTGGCAGACTGATACTCATTATGGATGCAGTGATAATAAGTGTTGCGGCAATTGTTTATAGAAATATAGAAAGCGCACTTTATTCTGTGCTGGCGATGTATATTTCCTCCAAGGTTATGGATACTATGCTCTACGGCGCGGATAAGGGGAAAATAATATATGCAATTACTTCTGAGCCCGATGGCATTTGCCGCGATATATCAGAGCGTGTCCACCGCGGTGTTACCCGCATAGCGGTTACAGGCGGCTATACAGGGGAGCGCAGGATAATGCTTATGTGCACACTGCGCCGCCACGAGGTCGCCACAGTGCACGATATTATCTTAGAGCACGATTCAAAAGCCTTTATAGTTGTGGGCGATGTGGGTGAGATAATAGGCGAAGGGTTTAAAATGCACAATCTGTAATGCACAATGCACAATTGTTTTCTAATCAACACAATATATAGTATATATTTATTATGTAAACCGCAATCCGTTTTGGACGGCGGTTTTATTTTGTTTATTTGCACAAAAATTTAATTAAAAATTCGTGAAAATTATAAGAAAATAATTTAAAAAATTTCTTGCATTTTTGCTTGCATTATGGTATTATTCTAAGGCACGCTGTGAAAATGCGGCGTAAAAACATGCGTTGATGCGGGAGGTGGCCCACCTCGAGTGGGGAAATTTCCGCGGAGTA
>CAZIXG010000170.1:0-2349 GCA_964543305.1 uncultured Ruminococcus sp. | reverse complement strand
GGACGCTGAGCATAATGCTCGTGTTCTCCATCGTATCAGCCAGGATCTCAGCACGGCAGGCAAATGCTTATATAGCGGGAGCGGGTACAGTGGTTGAAAGCCCCGTTACCGATACGCTGAAGTCAAACTTTATGCCCTATGCTATGAGCGTTATCATATCCCGCGCTATCCCTGAGATAGATGGATTTAAGCCCTCGCACAGAAAACTGCTTTATACAATGTATAATATGGGCTTGCTTAATGGCTCAACAATTAAATCGGCAAATATCGTGGGTAGAACTATGCAGCTCAATCCCCACGGCGATGCGGCGATTTACGATACTATGGTCCGCCTTTCAGAGGGCCACGCCGCACTGCTACACCCGTTTGTAGCCTCGAAGGGCTCGTTTGGTAAGGCATATTCGCGTGATATGCAGTGCGCCGCCGCGCGTTACACCGAGGCAAAGCTTGCCCCCATATCGGCAGAGCTTTTCAGTGATATAGATGAGGATACAGTGGACTTTGTTGATAACTATGATGCCACTATGAAGGAGCCCGTGCTCTTTCCCGTAACCTTCCCAACAATTCTTGTAAACGCTAATATGGGTATCGCGGCGGGTATGGCAAGTAGTATCTGCCCGTTTAACCTGCGCGAGGTGTGTGAAACCACCATTGCTTATATCAAGGATAACGATATAAATGTTGCCGATACCCTCTTGGCGCCCGATTTCCCCATCGGCGGTGAGCTTTTGTATGACCGTGCTGAAATGGAAAAGATTTATGAAAGCGGTCGTGGTAGCTTTAAGGTTAGAGGCACTTATGAATATGATAAGTCCAATAACTGCATAGATATTAAATCTATTCCCCCCACCACCACAACCGAGGCGATAATCGAAAAGGTTATAGACCTTGTTAAGGCGAAAAAGGTCACCGAGATAAACGATATCCGTGATGAAACCGACCTTAAGGGCTTGCAGATAACAATAGACCTTAAACGCGGCACCGACCCTGAGAAGCTGATGAAAAAGCTTTTCAAGATGACACCTATGCAGGATAGCTTTTCCTGCAACTTCAATATCCTTATTGCATCGTCCCCAAGAGTTATGGGTGTTAAGGAAATTATCAGCGAGTGGGTGGCATTCCGCAGTGAGTGTGTTCGCCGCAGGGTATATTTCAAGCTTAAAAAGGCTAAGGATAAGCTCCATCTGCTTAAAGGTATGGAGAAGATACTGCTCGATATAGATAAGGCTATAAAGATAGTCCGCGATACTAAAGAGGAAAAAGAGGTTGTTCCCAACCTTATGATAGGCTTCGGTATCGATGAAACTCAAGCAGAGTATGTAGCGGAAATAAAACTGCGCCACTTGAATCGCGAATATATCTTGAAACGCCTCGATGAAATCGAAAACCTTGAAAAAGAAATTGAAGAAATGCAGTCAATTCTCGATTCCAAGGTAAAAATAAAGAAGATAATTGTAAACGAGCTCGAAGAGGTTATCAAGAAGTACGGTAAGGATAGATGCACTAAAATTATTTCCGCTCAGGGCGAGGATGTGGCGGATGAGCCCGAGGTGCTTGATGAATCCCCCGTAACACTGTTCTTCACAAAGGATGGCTACTTCAAAAAGATTACCCCGCTATCCCTTAGAATGAGCGGCGAGCAAAAGCTTAAAGAGGGCGACGAGATAACTCAGGTGATAGAGTCCACCAACGCTCACGACCTTTTGTTCTTTACCACCAACCAGCAGGTTTATAAAAGCCGCGTTTGCGACTTTGCCGATAGCAAGGCAAGCGTGCTGGGTGATTATGTTGCAGGAAAGCTTGAGTATGATGAGGGCGAAGCCTCGATTTATGTACTCGATACCAGAGATTATCAGGGCTTTGTTATCTTTGTGTTTGATAACGGCAGAATTGCCAAGGTGCCACTCAATGCTTATCAGACCAAAACCAACCGCAAAAAGCTTATAAAAGCATACTGCAGTAAATATACTTTGCATTCGGTATTGTATTTTAAGGAGGATTGTGATATCCTTGTTAAATCAACCAACGGCAGAATGCTGCTTGTAAGCACTGCATCCATTCCCGCAAAGGCTACTAAGGATAACGGCGGTATCGCGGTTATGACACAGAAAAAAGGCCAGCGCGTGTTCTCGGCTACGGTGTATGAAAAGGGAAGCTTTGATAACGAGCACCGCTATCGCACCAAGAATTTACCCGCCGCAGGCGCTCTGCCGCAAACAGGCAATGCCACTCAGGCAAAAATGGATATATAAATAGGCTTATTCGGACCTAGAGATCCTTAGAATGACCAAAAGCAAATGAATATCCCTCCACCACCTTCGGCGGTCCCCCTCCCTTTAGGCAAGGGAG
>CAZIXG010000169.1:2063-2370 GCA_964543305.1 uncultured Ruminococcus sp. | reverse complement strand
GCACCGATAACGCCATCTTCCTCGCCGCCGATAGAGCCAACCTCAGCCTCTAAAGAAAGGCCCAATTCGTTACAGGTAGCACCGAGCTCTTTAGTTTTTTCGATATTTTCCTCAATAGGATAGTGGGAGCCATCAAACATAACAGATGAGAAGCCTGCTTCAATGCACTTCTTTGCGCCCTCATAGCTACCATGGTCTAGATGAAGAGCAACAGGAACTGTGATACGAAGCTCATCTATCATAGCCTTAACCATATTAGCAACTGTTGTGTAGCCACACATATATTTACCTGCGCCCTCAGATACAC
>CAZIXG010000169.1:0-2053 GCA_964543305.1 uncultured Ruminococcus sp. | reverse complement strand
CACCAAGAATTACAGGAGAATTAAGCTCCTGAGCGGTGAGAAGTATAGCCTTAGTCCACTCAAGGTTATTGATGTTGAACTGGCCAACCGCATACTTACCTGCCTTTGCTTTGTTGAGCATTTCTTTTGCAGAAACTAACATTTAAAAATTCCTCCATTATTGCTAAAAATTTACTAATATATATTATAACAAACTAAAGTCAAAATCAAGCGGAAAATAAGAAATTTACAGCTTATTAAAGATTTATTGTTTCGGGTGGCTGCTCCAGAAGCTTTGGATCACGCAAATAATGACGCATCTTTCTAAAAGCAAGTGCAAAATAACTACCCGAAGCAATTCTTTCATCCATTGTAACGCCTATCGGCATACATTTTTCAAAAACAATTTCTCCGCCCTTGCGCTTAGGCACTTCGCGGGTGTTACCCATAGCCATAAACACGCTTGTTGTGCCAAATTCGTAACAGTGATGATATATATGGTTTGTTCTGATAGATGCAAGATTTGTAATACCCAAGCTCATATGGAAGGGTGATGCATCAATAATGCTCTTGGGCAATAATCCGTGTTTATCCATCCATTTAAATACTGCAACGCCTACAGGTAAAATACCAGGGAGACTCAAAAGAATTTTGATTAGCTTTTCGGTTTTATTATTTTCGGCAGCAACACGGTTTTCTTCAACATAACTGTTTATCGTATTATTAACATCAAAAATAGTATCGGATGGATTAAAATACATTTTTGACATTGTTCCGTGGTCAACCTGACCTGATTTTAAAACAACCATTCCCACTGCAACTTCGTTGCGTTGATATATTTTTTTATTAATAACAAAACGATTGAGTTCTGGGAAATCATTTAAAATTCTGATATAAGCAGAAAGAATAACCGCCATATGGCTGATATTATTTCCTCCCTTACGCTTTTCGTTAAGATAACTTTGAATGGGCTCGATTGGAATATCAATAGTTATCATATTCATTGAGTCAACTCGCTTATCCATTATATAAGCCGCAACTGTATACATAGGATCAGCATTTCTTATACGCTTACCGTCAGCTCGCATAGAACCCCCACCTTTCATATGTATTCCATATTACCATATACGACAAAAAATTACAACGATTTTTTAATAAATTATGAACGGAAAAATTTAGTTAATCACATTTATCACATTGACAGTTTAATTTTTATATGATAAAATTTATAAATAACGGCAAGGAGGAATTAAAATATGAATGCATCTTATATTTCAAGTTCACCTGCCGAAACCGAACAAATTGCTGCAAATTTCGCCAAAACTCTTATAGGCGGCGAGGTTATTGCCTTTAAAGGCGATTTAGGTATGGGAAAAACCTGCTTTGTTCGTGGCTTGGCTGTTGGACTTGGCTTTGTTGGCGAAGTTTCCTCCCCCACCTTTGCTATAATTAACGAATATTTAGGCGGCAGGCTTAATTTGTACCATTTCGATATGTACCGAGTTACCGGTTGGGATGATCTATATTCCACCGGTTATTTTGAGTACTCTGAAGCAGGCGGCGTTTTAGCGATAGAGTGGAGCGAAAACATCGAGTCTGCTTTACCCGAAAATACAATTTTTGTTACTATTGAACGAATTTCAGATAATTCACGAAAAATCAGCATCCTTGGAGGTGAAGAATCCTGAAAATATTGAGTATTGAGTGCTCTGCCTCCCCCGCTTCTGCAGCGATTTTAGAGGACGGAAAGGTTATCGCGAGCGCTTTTATAAATAAAAAGCTAACTCATTCCCAAACATTAATGCCTATGATAGTCGATATGCTGAAAAACTCAATTATCAACATTAATGATATTGATGCTATAGCGGTGGCTGTAGGACCGGGGTCCTTCACGGGCCTTAGAATAGGAATAAGCGCGGTAAAGGGCATTGCTGCACCTAAGAGGATAAAATGCATCCCCGTTTCAACACTTCGCGCTATGGCAGAGAGCTTTAAAGGACAAGACTGCATTGTCTGCGCGGTTATGGATGCGCGTTGTAATCAGTTTTACAATGCACTTTTTGAAATAAAAAAT
>CAZIXG010000168.1:0-2379 GCA_964543305.1 uncultured Ruminococcus sp. | reverse complement strand
GCCTCGTTAATAGAAACAGAAACAGGGATACTGTCAACAAACTTCATTTCGTAAATTGCAAGACGAAGCACCGCCAATGAGGTTTTGGTGATTCTCTTAATGCTCCAGCCAACAGCGTTATCGGAAATCATATTGTCGATAATTTCAAGGTTTTCAAAAACACCGAAAAAGACATTTTTGATGTAATCATCAGCCGCGAAATCACGAACCTGTTCAGCCAAAGAAAGAATGTCGGTCAGGCTATCATCATTGAATTCTTTTTCAAAAATAAGGATAAATGCTTCCTCACGCGCTTGCTTACGAGTCATACAGCACCAACTTTCATAATTATACAGATATAGTATACACCACTCGCCTGCCTTTTTCAAGGTGAAAAGCGGAAAAATATTCAAAATTAATGAATATATGCATTTTTTCTTAAAAATCACGGTGAGCGTCTATATCGTTAAGCAAATTGTCGGCGCAAAGTCCTTTCCACAGGACAATCAATAGCTTATAATGCCATCAGAGGTGAAAAAATGCTTAAAAAAATCGCTTTTACAATACTAGTGGTATTTTTGATGTTTGTTTTAGTGTGTTGCGGTGAATATCAGGCGCAAAAAACTCGCGATTGCAATTGCGATTGCTGTATACACGGCGAGAGCCAAGATGAGCAAGACCGTTATAACGAATATGAGGGATGGGACTATTAAATAATTATGAGAATTTTCGCAAAAATACAAGCAACCTTAACTTTCTTATTCGCATCTTTGCACTGTATCAAAAGGGATAGTTAAAAAATGGTTTAGATAGTAGTCAAGACAGATAACCCTCCCCCTGCCTTAGGCGCTAGACTATCACACCGCTATGCGAAAAACCGTTAAGCAGCTTAGCAATAATATGCGAGTTCTCAAATGGGAAAGCGGATATACCCGCCGACTTGACAGCCATGTAAGGCAAAACCTTATTGACGGTATAAAGCAGTTGCAGGTTGAAATGCTTAATTATCACGGCGAACGCTTCGGCTCGGATGGTGTGGAGATATCGGCGCACGCTATATCCGCACCCGACCATCTGCCTGTGCAGGGTAAGCAATTCAGTAACCAAGAATTTTATAAAATGCAGAACGGTTTGGACTTTGAAGATGTGAACGGTAATCAATATAAGGGTTTTGCAAGACCAATAACTCAGTGGTCGTGCAGACATATACCCTTCCCCATAATAATTGGCGTTTCTCAACCTGTACATACTGATGAGCAACTTGAACAAATGGCACAAAATAGTCGCAAACAATACGACAACACTCAAAAAATGCGTGCTATGGAAACAAAGCTTCGCCAGCTTAAAATGGACCGCATCGCCGCATCCGCCGCAGGTGATGAATTGGAAGCCAAAAGAATACAACGGAAAATCAACGAGCAACAAATCATTTACCGCAGATTTTCTAATAAGCACAATTTGCTATATGATACTCAAAGGGCGAGCGTTGAAGGATATAGGCGGATATCTACTAAATCTAATAATATTTCTCTTAAAAACTTGCAGTCTGTTTCAAACGATGATATAATAAAAACAGTTCATAAAGATAACATAGTTGCTGCTATGCAATATGCAAACGGCAATTTAAAGGTTGATACCTATGGCTATCAAAATATGAGCATCGAAGCTGCTAATATGGTTAATGCCGAAATCAAAAAATGCTTTAATATATTTGGTGATTTAAAAAGCAAGGGTGTTTTGGATTCAATAAAAGTAATTGATGATGATAAAATCAATGGCGTTGCTGCATATAGTCCACCTTTAAAACAAATTTTGTTAAAAAAGAAATATGTAAACGCTATTAATCCTAAAAAAGCAATGCAAGAGATTAGTCGAATGAATTATGAGGCGGGTTTTTGGAGCACGGATGCGCCTGAACATCAAATACGGCATGAATTAGGACACGCCGTAGAGCGATTGCTTGACAGTGTAAAAACACAAAAAATAGAAGCAATTCGAGAAAAAATTGTACTTGATTGCGGCATAACTAAATGGAGCAGACAAGACAAAACACATTTTAATGAAGCAGGTAAATATTTATCTTATTATGCGTTAGAAACGAACGGAGAATTTATAGCAGAAAGTATCGCCGAATATTTAAACGGAAATCCAAGGAACACTGCGCAAATGGTAGTTAATATTATTTTTGGAGTTGATTAGTAATGATAATGTCGCTTGACGCATATCCAAATGAATACAAATATTTAGAGCACATTAACAACCAAAATTCTTATATTTTTATTGATAATGGTGCTACCCCACAAGAAAAAGCAAACTTGAAAAGATATGATAAGAATTGTCTTGAAGTTTATGGGTATCATTTAATAGAAAATTATGAGGATTTAGACAAATAATGTTTCT
>CAZIXG010000167.1:0-2404 GCA_964543305.1 uncultured Ruminococcus sp. | reverse complement strand
TTGAACGGTAGCCTCGTGATAATCATCTGTTGTGCGGATAAATTTATCATAGCTTGTGTTAAGGCTATCCCAAACACCCTTTATTGCCGCCGCCGCATTATCAACAAACTGCTTGGGTGATATGCCGTCTGCCTTAGCGTATTCCTCTATTTTCTGGCCGTGCTCATCAGAGCCTGTCATCAAATAAACATCATAGCCCATCATTTTTTTGTAGCGGGCTATCATATCTGCAAGCACTATATCGTATGCATTGCCGATATGCGGCTTGCGCGAAGCGTAAGCAATGGCGGTTGTAATATAAAACTTTTTCTTTTCACACATTTGAAAATCTCCTCCTGTGAATTAGGGTTTCTTTATAAGGAATAATATTCCCGATAAAACAGTTGCCGCAAGCTCATAAAGCAGCACAGTGGACTGTTCGGGCATAGCATCAAGACCGGAAAACGAAGCGTATATAAAATACACAATTCCCAAAATTGATGCTAAAATATACATAACAGAAAGTATTGTGTTTGATTTTTTAATTCTTGAAGCGCTGTTCATAATACTTATAAAGGACATTGCGCGTCCCCTGAACGCCGCGGGGGCAGAGCATCTTTCGGTAGGCAGTGTCGCATTTTTATACATATGAACACCTGCGTTTGTCATAACCTTAACCGAATCCTCATACAAACCAAAGTAATCGCATAGCATGCTTTCGTTCACATTAGGGTCGCAGTTGTTCACAAGCAGTGTTATACCAAGCTCGGTAACACGGCGAAGCTCTTTTTGAATATCGCGGCGCACATCGTACTGAATGATAAGCAGTGCACAGGCGGTGTTGCTTGTGGAAACATAAACAGGGAAGTAACCGCTTCTAAGGATCTTTTTATCCACCTCAATACTGGGAACCTCGATGCCGTGAGCCTCCATAAGTGAGCGGTTACCGATAAACATCAATTCGTTATCCACCCAACCTGAAAGGCCGAGCCTTTTTTCATATTTAACGGTATCGGAATCTGGCATCGAGTAGGACAAATTTGTTCCTGCAATACTTTTGAAAATTGGTGCGAGTGGACTTTCAACAGCTGCCGTAAGGGAAGCGGCGCGAACAAGAATTTCATCAATACGGTTGTTTTCAAGCACCTTCATATCGTGCATCGTGATGGCACCGTCGGGGAATATATCGGTGGTGGAGATAACCGCCGCGTTCGCAAGCTCAAGCTTTTCTGCTGCCGCCATACCCGCAATCATAGCACCTTTTATGTTGAGCTTTTTAGCAGCACTCGATAGGGGAAGCGAATCTATCAAAAACAGTATAGGCGTTGCCGCAATGCAGGCGATAGCTGCCGCACAGTAAAAGCCGTGAAAAGCGCTGTCATAATAAAAATTAGCCGCAATACCGCTTAAAAGAGAGAGTGCAAGCGATATATAGAACATAATCGCCGTTTTACCCGAAAGCTTTGTGTTGTACTGGGAATACTTCATAAAGTCTTCAATAAAGTTTGCCCTTCGCGGAGCCGCCGCCAACACATCACCCTCGATAGAGTCCTTTGCCATAGCATAGGTGGTGGCAGTGTCGGTAATAAGCTCAACCGCGCGCTTAGGTTTGCCGTTGGCTATCTGCCTTAGGTTTCCAAGCTTTGTGCTAACATCCTTAAACGAATAAAGCGAGCGGATAAGCATTATCAATGAGCACAATAAAATTATATAGTAGGCATTGGAATTGGTTATCGCGGCATTTACTGTTAGCGCCAGTGTGAATACCGCCGCTGATGATGCTAAAATATCCGAAGAGCATCTTGCTTTGAAAAGCCTTGCGAAATCTGCAAACATACCTATATTTGCCAGTACCGATATAGCCAAAAACGCTCCGCAAATTATCATAGAAATTCTCGTTTCACTTATAATAAAATCGGATAGCGGGGGAAGCGCATAAAGCAGTATAGCAAGGCTCATTATACCTGATACCACGGTTCGCAAGAAGCCCGAGCGCTTTCTTATTGCAAGAGCTCGCATAAGCTTTTTGCCGCCCGCGAGGTCACGCATTTCATTTTTGGGCGAGAAAAGCTCAAAATCGGTTTTATGCAGTGTGGTTGTATCGGAAATTACCTCGTTTGAAAAGTCATCCGAAATTTCCTGACTCAAATCAACATTCTGGGTTACACTGCTTATGGCTATTCTGCCAGTGTTACCCTTATTATCCTTGATTGGAGTAAACCTAATCGTAGCAGTGTCAGCAGGAGCGGTGGGCTGTTGCAAAATTTCCGCTGCGCTGTTATCAATATCGGAAATATCAGGAATACTGATATCAAGCTCCACCTTTTTTTTCGTTTGGAAAAGAGAATCTAAAAGCTCCTCTTCTTGCCTTGTTTCGGAATCCATAACCATTTTTTCAAATGCGGGAGTAGGGGAGGGAGTGAGC
>CAZIXG010000166.1:0-2434 GCA_964543305.1 uncultured Ruminococcus sp. | reverse complement strand
ATATCCTCAAGGTTAACAAGGTCGCAGTTATGCATATGCTGAGCAAAATAATCGGCATCGTGGAAATGGATAAGACCGTTTTCGTGAGCCTCAACAATATCGCCGGGAAGCAAAATTCTCTTGGTAATATCCTTACTTACCTCGCCTGCCATATAGTCACGCTGAACGCTGTTAACGGTGGGGTTTTTATTGGAATTTTCCTGCTTAACCTCTTCGTTATTGCACTCAATAAGGCTTAAAATCTGCTCATCTGTAGTATTAGATTTACGAATGAGTGCTCGGTTATAACGGTATGTGATATAGCTTCTTGCAACGCTGAACGCGCGCTGATTCATTATCTGGTCCTCAACCATATCCTGAATCTCTTCCACGCTGAGTGAGCGGTTCATATTCGCCGCCGCAGACTCAACATCCTCTGCAATTCGCTTTATCTGAACCTCGCTCATACGCTCGCTTGGGACAACTGTTTCATTTGCTTTGGTAACGGCGATAACTATTTTCTTTGGGTCAAAAACAACCTCTGCGCCGCTTCTTTTAATGATTTTCATACTATTGTATCCCCCATATTTTGTGGTGAGTTTTTCTTGTGCACTGTAAATTATAGCATATATTGTGTTGACAGTCAATGACAAAAACACAATATTTTGTGTTTTTTCAAATATACACAAATAATAAAATTCTTTTTGGTTATTTTCACAACAAAAACAAATTAAAAGTGGCAGATATTGTATCTACCACTTTTGTATTAGCACTATATATTGTGTTTTTGCTTATTCATCATCGGGCATATCCCAGTTGTGCCAGATTGCCTGAACATCATCATTATCCTCAAGCATATCTACGAGCTTTTCCATCTTAACTACCATCTCTTCGTCATCAATGGCGGTCATAGTCTGGGGGATATACTGCACCTCCGCTGAAAGGAAGGAATATCCCTTTTCCTCAAGTGCATCGCGAACTGTGCCAAGGTCGTTTGGAGCGGTGGTAATCTCAAAAACATCGCCATCGAAATTAAAATCCTCAGCGCCTGCTTCAAGCGCTGCCTCCATAACCTCATCCTCATCGTGGCCCTCGCCCTCAATGGCAATAACGCCCTTGCGGTCGAACATAAACATAACCGAGCCCGACTGACCAAGATTTCCGCCGCACTTATCAAAGTAATGGCGCATCTCACCCGCTGTGCGGTTGCGGTTATCGGTAAGAGTTTCAACCACAACTGCAACGCCGCATGGACCATAGCCTTCGTATATAAGCTCCTCATAATCGTTGCCGCCCGTCTCACCTGCGGCCTTTTTGATTATACGCTCAATATTATCGTTGGGAACATTAGCAGCCTTTGCCTTAGCAATAGCATCCTTCAGTTTACTGTTTTCTGCGGGGTTCGGACCGCCAGCCTTAACTATAACTGAAATTTCTCTGCCGATTTTAGTGAAAATCTTTGCTTTGACGGCATCGGTTTTTTCCTTTTTACGCTTAATATTGTTCCATTTTGAATGTCCTGACATTATAATTCATCCCTTCGGAGGTTTTAACCCAGTTATTGTAGCACAATTAAGTATTGTATTCAAGTGCTTTTTCAAATATGCGCTTTATATCATCTATCGAGGATATTTCACCGCACATTCTGCGGAGTGCTGCCGCACCCGATAGCCCTGTCATATACCAAGCGGTATGCTTGCGGGATTCCAAGATAGCGTTGTGGGCATTTTTATATTCGTGCATAAGCTCTATCTGCCGCATGCAGGTGTTAAGCCGAGTTTCAAGGCTTGGCGCGATATATTCCCTACCCTCGAAAAAGGCGTTTATTTCCTCAAATATAAAGGGGTTGCCCTGAGCGGCGCGCCCTACCATAACATAATCACAGCCGGTATAATCATACATTTGCTTAGCGCTTTTCGCATCAACCACATCGCCGTTTGCTATAACGGGTATTTTAACTGCCGATTTCACATCTCGGATTATATCTACATTTACAGGCGGCGCATACATTTGCTTGCGTGTTCTGCCGTGAACTGTGATAGCAGCGGCTCCCGCAGACTCGCAGACAGTCGCGAGTTCTACGGCATTAAGGCTATTTTCATCCCAGCCCGAACGCATTTTTACGGTTACAGGCACATCCACAGCCTTTACCACCGCGGCCACTATTTCACCTGCCAAGGGTACATCGCGCATTAGCGCACTGCCGCCGCCGTTGCCCGCAACCTTAGGGGCAGGACAGCCCATATTTATATCTATAAAATGCGGATTTAATTCCTGCGCCTGCTTTGCGGCCTCTGCCATAACCTGCGGCTCAAAGCCAAAAAGCTGAGAAGCGGCAATTCCCTCGCCATCAAAGCACATAAGGAGTTCTCGGGATTTATCGCCACCCAGCGTTACACCCTTAGCGCTTGTGAGCTCCCCTACGGTAAAGCCCGCACCATACTGCACACATATT
>CAZIXG010000165.1:0-2458 GCA_964543305.1 uncultured Ruminococcus sp. | reverse complement strand
CTCCACAAAATTGCAGGGGTAAAATACTTGCAACTGATATTATACAATAAACAAGGGTGTAATGTCAAGCAATAGTTTTATTTTAACCTATCATTTTTTTAAGAAGATCACTATGCTATTTCTTCTTTACTCTCTCCCTCCGTCTTTTTGCTGTGCAAAAAGCCACCTCCCTCGTCAGATGGAGGTTATGAAAGAACGGCTGGAGCCAAAGCTCCAGCCGTTCCCTTTGTGTTACCCCTTATCTTATTGCTCTGCCAGTTTTAATTACATAAATAAATTCAAGAAAACCTAAAACAAATAAAACTAACGGGAATATTCTATGTCTTTTGTATATTAGCACTATAAACAAATTTCATCATATCATATTGTTAAATTCTTCTTCGGTAATAACTGTAACGCCCAAGGCATTTGCTTTATCAAGCTTACTGCCTGCCTCCTCACCCGCCAAAACATAGGTGGTTTTTTTGGAAACCGAGGATGAAACCTTTCCGCCCAGTGACTCTATTATCTCCCCTGCCTCGCTTCGGGTGTAGGTAGGGAGAGTGCCTGTGAGAACAAAGGTCATACCAGCAAATTTATCGCCCGCTAAAATCTTGGTAGACTTAGTGTTCAAGCCAAGCCGCTTTAGCCGTTCTATCATATTTTTAGTTTCCTCAAGGGCAAAAAACTCTGCCGCAGAGGCTGCGAGAATTCCGCCAAAGCCCTCGATTTGTTCAAGCTGCTGTCTATCGGCCGCGATTATGGCATCTATATCCAAAAATCGCTCTGAAAGTAGCTTTGCAGCCTTGGTGCCTATATGGCGGATACCCAAAGCGGTGATAAGGCGGGATAGGTCGTTGCCCTTTGATTTCTCAATTGCCTCAAACATATTTTGAGCCGACTTTTCGCCAATGCGCTCAAGCTCCTTTACCGCATCAAAATCAAGGGTGTAAAGGTCAACTATATTATTAACAAGACCTGCATTTACAAGCTGCTCAAGCACAGCGGGACCAAGCCCCTCGATATCCATAGCTTCGCGTGAAGTGAAGTGGATAAGGTGCCTCAATAGCTGCGCGGGGCACTCGGCGTTGGTGCAACGGATTACCGCCTCACCCTCCTCACGGGAAACGGGCGCGCCACAGGAGGGGCAATGTGTGGGCATTTTGAAAACCTCGCTATCTTCGGCGTGGCGGCTAACTGATAGCACCTCGGGGATAATCTCACCTGCCTTGCGAACGATTATTGTATCGCCTATTCCTATTTGCTTTTCATTAATGAAATCTTCATTATGCAAAACCGCGCGGCTTACGGTGGTTCCCGCAAGCTGAATGGGGTCAAACTCGGCAGTGGGTGTGAGAGCGCCCGTTCTGCCAACATTTATTTCTATCTTGCGAAGCACGGTTTCCTTTTCCTCGGGCGGATATTTAAAAGCTACCGCCCAGCGGGGATATTTTGCCGTACTTCCTAAAGACTGGCGGTAGCTCAGGTTATCCGCTTTAATTACTGCGCCGTCAATATCAAACTCTAAATTGCCGCGGGTGTTACCAATGTGCTCAACCTCGGCAATAGCCTCATCAATGGTTTCACATTTTTTATAAGAAGGTAACACATTAAAACCAAGCTCCTTCAAAAAATCAAGGGTGGCTATATGGGAAGTGAACTCCCTGCCCTCAATTCTTTGAATATTAAATATAAACATATCAAGACCGCGACTGGCGGTAACGGCAGAATTTTTCTGTCTTAGTGAGCCTGCGGCGGCATTGCGGGGGTTTTTAGCAGTTTTCTCGCCCAAAAGCTCCTGTCTTTCAACGAGCTTTAAAAACGATGCCTTGGGCATATAAACCTCGCCTCTAACTTCAAGCTCGCCTTCAAAGTTGATTTGCTTAGGTATTGCTTCGATACCTAAGAGATTTGCCGTTACATCCTCACCTGTTACGCCATCTCCTCTGGTAGAGCCGCGAACAAAGCTGCCGCCGGAATATTCAAGTGACACAGAAAGACCATCAATCTTAGGCTCAACCGAAAAAGCGGTTTTAGATATATCTATTTTCGCGCCGAACTCACGCAGCTCATCGATACTGAAAACATCCTGAAGGCTTTCCATTTTAACAGAATGCTCCACAGGAGAAAAAAGCTTGAGCGCCGCGCCGCCCACCTTTTGTGTGGGCGAATCGGGGGTTATGAGCTCAGGAAATTCCTTCTCTATAGCCTTAAGCTCACGCATCAAAGCGTCATACTCGAAATCCTCGATTTCAGGCGCATCCTGATTATAATAAAGCTCATTATGGTAACGAATGATTTTTGCGAGCTGCTGAGCTTTCTTTTTAGCTTCTTTAAAATCCATAACTTCCTCCGTTAACCTAGGGTAGAGCGAATAATCCAAACACCGTTTTGAAAAGGCGGATTATCGCTCATACTTTGTTAAAATACTCGTTAATCCTTCAGGATTAACTGCGTTTTGTGCCTCGTCTGAACGAAA
>CAZIXG010000164.1:0-2468 GCA_964543305.1 uncultured Ruminococcus sp. | reverse complement strand
AGTTTTCAAGGCTGACAAAAGAATTAAAGCCCATATTTTGATACACACTTACTCTGTTCCAACCACTGGCATAATAGGGGTGAAGCGAATATGAGGAATATCCTTGACCTTCAAGCGTGGAAACCAATGAGGCTATGGGGTTCTTAATATAAAGCATATAAGCGTTACTTCCTGAAGGAAGGAATGCGGTGGTGTGTCCCGTTAAGAATTCAAACTCAGTGTTCGAGGTGCCCGCACCTATAACAGGAACATATAAATTACCCTTAACAGTGTTTTCTGTAAGGCTTCGCATAAAGGGCATATAATCCTCGTTTGTTGTGAACTCGCCTAAAACACTTAAATCTGAAAGTGATTCATTCATTATGCAGATAATATTAGGAGCGTCGCTACTGGGCTTTATGGTGTTTTGAGTGTTATCCTCATTTTCTACCGTACTGCTTACATAGTCACCTATAGATTCTGCATTATAGCCTTCAGGCTCAGACATATAAAGATATTTTGTGTTACAGAAAAAGCTGAACACAAAGCCATAGTTTCTGTAACCTCTGGACTGATTCCAAAAGTCCGGCTTCACGCCTGCGTTGGCAAAAATGGAAGTGAAATAGAAAAGTATCAGCAAAACTGCTGCAAAGGTACCCGCAAATGTACGAGATATTATCTTTGCCACAATATTATATTTCGGTGTGTTGGTCTTAATTCCTACAACCATTATAAAAATGAAAAGAAGAATGCCGATTACTATAATGTGGGTGGGGGCATAGTTATAGGTGTTAGCAACATTAGCGGCGGTTGTGATGCTTAAAAAGTCCATCGGGATAAAGGGGGTGCCGCGAAATTCAACAATATAAGCGTGCGCCAGTGCCAGACCGAAAAGCACAGGGTTTACGGTAAGTATTGCTACTCTGATGCTGCCGCAAGCGGCAAAAACGAGGAAATACAGTATCAATACCACCAAATAGTTCCCAAGGAAGCCTAAATAGGTCATATCATAAATAAAGATATTGTTAAGGCACTCTGTCATAGTGATGGTAACTATCGGCATTAGCAATAAGAAAACAAAATGCCATATCTTATTTAAAATATCATTTTTAATTCTTATTGTGAAAGCAATACAAGCACCTATTATAAGCGGTGCCACAAGACTGAAAGCCAAAAGCAGCCATTTTGCGCTGAAATCAAGAGCTATAAAAATTCGGCTTTCGAACACAACAAAAAGCGTCAGCACAGCGGCTACTATTCCACCTGTTATCCTGGAGCTTTTCTTTGAAGATATCTCAAAGCTGTTTTTAAAAAAACACCCTATCTTGCGTAAAATTCTTGAAGCGCAAAAGCTTATTTTGCTTAAAATCTTTGAAGCTTCCATAGCAGTAAACTATCCTTTCTAAAAGAATACCTATATAAAACGATATTTAACTTCATATTAACTAAGTTATTATACTATATTTCAAACTAAAAAACAACTATTAAATTAAGAGCGGCAGCTAAATGCAAAACCGCATCGCCGCCGTGTTTAATCATAAACCGTATTCCTTATCAAATTCCTTAACCGCTTTTAAATACCTCTCGCGGTCTATGATATAGCTTAGTCCGTGTCCTGCATCAGGCACCGTGAGCATCTTTTTAGCGGTAATGCAGGCTTCATAGTTTCTTTTGGTCATTTCGCAGGGAACAAAATCATCCGTTTCTCCGTGAATAAACATCGCAGGTACTCGGCATTTTTTCATCGACTCGTAGGGCGAGGTCTCATCAGGGTCAAATCGTCCGTAAAGGCGGGCGCCAAGCCGCACAAACGGGTAAAGCAAATTGGCTGGAAGCTTCATCTGCCGAATAACCTTTTTAATGATTTCCTTGGCAGAAGTGTATCCGCAGTCGGCAAGTATGCCGATAACATTTTTGGGTAATTCCATAGCTGATGCCATCATAACGGTAGCCGCGCCCATTGAAATGCCTGTGAGAATTATTTTAACATCGCTGCCGAAATGATTCACTATAAACTTCACCCAAGAAAGGCAGTCGTGCCGTTCATTCATTCCAAAGCTGATTATATTACCATCGCTTTTTCCGCAGGCGCGCTGGTCTATTATAAATGCGCTTCTTCCAAGCTCAAAGCAGCGCTGTACACCGCCGCAAAGGTCGCGCTCGGCGCGGCCGCGGTATCCGTGGAGCATAAGCTCTATGGGAGCTGTGGGGGAGTATTCATAATATTTACCGTAAAGCTTTAAGCCGTCAAAGGAGGTGATGCAAAATTCCTTATGCGGCATAGCTTTTACTTCCTTCATCCAAGAAAGCATTGTGTCGCGGTGGGGCTCGTAAATCTTGCCTGGAGGCAGGGAAACCTCTTCCTCTTTTAATTCCTTAGGAGAATAAAATGCGAGATAAAAGCAGATATAGGCTGCTAATAAGGTAAGTAAGGCAAGAGCCGCCAAAACGGCAACAATAATCCAAAAAACATTCATTAAATCTTCTCC
>CAZIXG010000163.1:0-2481 GCA_964543305.1 uncultured Ruminococcus sp. | reverse complement strand
GCAGCTAAAACACTTGCTTTTGCTTTTAATAAGCCGCTTATTCCTGTTCATCATCTGCGCTCGCATATAGCGGCAAACTATATTGATACACCCGAATTAAAGCCACCGTTTTTATGCCTTACGGTATCGGGCGGCAACACCGTTATAACCGAGGTTAGTGATTACACAAAATTCACTCCCGTTGGCAGAACTCTTGATGATGCGGCGGGTGAATGCTTTGATAAAACGGCGCGAGCGCTTGGTCTTCCCTATCCCGGTGGTGTAACTCTTGATAAGATAGCAACCGTAGCTGACACCAAGCGCTATCCCCTACCGAGTCCCCACGCGGTAAATGAGTTTGATTTCAGCTTCTCGGGACTTAAAACCGCGGTGGTAAACCTTGTGCACAACAGCCGCCAAAAGGGCGAGAAAATTGATGTGCCTGTTCTTGCGGCTACCGTTAGGCAAAAGGTCTGTGATATACTTATAGAAAAAACACTTGGCGCCGCTCAAAAATGCGGTCATAAAACCATAGTTTTAGCGGGCGGTGTTTCGGCAAATTCGGAGCTTCGCAACAGAATGGCGCTTGAATGTGAAAAGCGTGGTATTAAGCTTCACTACCCACAGCTTAAATACTGCGGTGACAATGCCGCGATGGTTGGCGTGCAAGGTTATTATGAATACCTTAGCGGCAATACCGCCTCGACAGACCTTAACGCTACGGCAACACTGCCTATCGATTACAGATAATAATTAACTTTAATAACTAAAGGTGATTTTATGGCAAACAAACGATTACTTCTTATTGTTAACCCGCGTTCGGGTAGAGCAAAGATTAAAAACGAGCTTTTAAGCATTGTTCAGATTTTTTCAAAGCTTAAATTTGATGTTACTGTTTATCCCACTAAATCTCAGGGCGATGCTACCCGACGAGCCGAGCAAATTGCAGAGGGTGAATTCGACCGCATAGTGGTTTGCGGCGGTGACGGCACCTTAAACGAAGTGATAAGCGGAATTATGCATTCGGGCATAAAATGCACACTCGGCTATATCCCCTCGGGCACACTTAACGAGTGGTCCTCAGGCCTTAAGATTTCAAAAGATTTCAAAGAAGCCGCACGCGATGCCGCCAAGGGCAGGGAGATAGACCTTGACATTGGCAAATTCGGCGATAAATATTTTTCATACACCGCATCCTTTGGCGCATTTACCGAGGCTTCATACTCCGCACCCCAGGATGTAAAGAATGTATTAGGTCAGGCGGCATACTTTTTCGAGGGTATAAAGAGCCTTGGAAACATAAAGCCTGTGCACCTTAAATTCAGTTGTGATGAAAAAGAAATTGAGGGTGATTTCCTCTTTGGCGCTATATCCAACTCAATGTCGGTTGGAGGAATCGTTAAATTCAAGGATTCCGTTGTAAAGCTCAACGATGGAATTTTCGAGGTTATGCTTATAAGAAAGCCAAAATCGCTGGCAAAATTCCAGTCGATAGTTGAAGGCATTCTCAGGCAGGACCTTGACCGCGATGGAATTGAATTTTTCCACACCAAGAAAATCACCGTTTCAGGCGGCAGCGAGGTTGCTTGGACTCTCGACGGTGAATACGCGGCGGGCGCAGAGGATATTACTATCACGAACATCCCCTCTGCCATACATTTGATGGCACCTAAAGAATAAAGAAAAAACTGAGGAGTTAAATATATGTTTACAAGAGATATTGGAGTTGACCTTGGCACCGCGAACACTTTAGTTTGCGTTAAGGGCAAGGGCATTATTATGAGAGAGCCTTCGGTTGTGGCATACGATGTCAGAAACGATGCCGTTAGAGCTGTGGGACAAGAGGCTAAGGATATGATAGGCAGAACACCCGGCTCGATAGTGGCGGTGCGCCCTTTGAAGGATGGCGTTATCGCCGACTTCGATGTAACGGCTGCTATGCTTAAAAGATTTGTTCGTGAGGCGCTCAAGGGCTCGTTCTTTTCACGCGTTCGTATGGTAATTTGCATTCCCGCAGGTGTTACCGAGGTTGAAAGTCGCGCGGTTTACGATGCAGCAAAGCAGGCGGGCGCTACCGATATTGACCTTGTTGAGGAGCCTATGGCGGCGGCTGTGGGCGCAGGTCTTCCTATTTGGGATGCAACCGGCAATATGGTGGTAGACATAGGCGGCGGCACCAGCGAGGTTGCGGTTATATCCTTGGGTGATATTGTTACCTCACAGTCGGTTAGAATTGCAGGTGACGACCTTGACGAGGCAATTATTAACTATGTTCGCAAAAAGCATAACCTGCTTATCGGTGAACGCACCGCCGAGCAGATAAAGATAGATATCGGCTCCGCAAAGCCCTATGAGGGTGAAACCTCCATTGAAATAAAGGGTAGAAACCTTGTGGATGGTCTGCCCAAGAATGTTACCATCTCCTCAGAGGAAGTAAGGGATGCTATGGTGGACCCGATTTCTCAAATAATAGATGCTATACGCTTAACCCTTGAAAAGACT
>CAZIXG010000162.1:0-2482 GCA_964543305.1 uncultured Ruminococcus sp. | reverse complement strand
CACTCGCCGTAGGCGAATAGAGTTGCGTGATACTCCGCTTGGAGTATCACGCTATTAATAGCGGGTGCTTATTTTTTTAATTGCTAATCGCTAATTACTAATTGCTGATTTTTCAATCATTGCATCAAAAACGAATCTATCGCATAGACCGTCTGTCCGTTATATGCAAGTCTTGCCCAGCCGCTCGTGCTCACACCCGTTTTGGTTATGTATTCACCGTTTTTAAGGGTGTAAACAACATTAGAGCCATCGGTTGTGGGCTTATCCCTAAGATTCACTTCTTCCTTGGCGGTAACATTCACAGTTTCGAGCTTAAATTCCATTCCGTGCTCGGTTATACTTTCTTCCTTGCTTTCGGTGTCCTCTGGCTTTATTTCGGGGGCATCGGTGGTAAGGTAGCTTGTAACAGCGTAAGCCACGGTTCCGTTATAGTCCAGTCGCGACCAGCCTTTATCGCTTATGGCAGTGCGGCTCAAAAAGGTTCCGCTTGTAAGCTTTCCTAAAACCTCACTATCGGTAGTCGGGAGTACGCGGAGATTAACCTCCATTTTTGCAGTAACACTATCGGAGGCGGGAGTGAAGGTCATACCGTTAACAATATCCTCCTTAGCGTTCTCAATTACCTCGTTTGAAAGATAGCTTGTAATGGCATAAACGGTCTGCCCGTTATAGCTTAGCTTTGACCAGCCGTTTTTGCCGATACCTGTGCGCGTTAAAAACTCTCCGCTATAAAGTACACCCACAACATCATACTTGGTGCTTGGCCCTTTGCGAAGGTTTACCTCCTGCTTGGCGGTAACTTGGTCGTTTACTTCCTCGTATAAAAGCTCCTCCTGCGTTTTAGGCGCTGTAGCGGTTTGGGGTGCAGCATTTTTATCAACCGCCGATTTCTCATCCGCCACAAAGTAAGAAACTATCATATCGCAGTTGCCTTCAACACCGCTCACACTACCGCGGTTAGTATACTGCCACATATCACAGCGACCCTGATATTGCGGCTTTTGTACTTGTGGATAGGTGGTTGTCGGGTAATGCGCTACCCACATTTTATAACTGCTCTCTATCTGCGCAACATCCCACACGCCCGAGCCTTCAAGGTCAAACTTCGAACCGTAGAACATTCCCTCGTATCCAGCCTCTGTGATGCTCTTTAAAAAGGCAAGCGCATTATTTGTGCGCGCCGCCGCAGTAAGCCCGTACATTCGGCTTGTGTTTACCAAAAAGCCCTCGCAGTCATATGCGACGGGGTATGAAATCTTATAGCCCTTTATAGCCTCTGCTACAAAGGCGGCCTCCTCGCGCGCCTCGTCGGTGCTTACCGCCGTAGAAAAGAAATACACTCCCACCAGAAGTCCCGCTTTTTGCGCCTGCTGAATATTATAATCAGCATTGGCATCACGGTATATAACTCCGTTTTCGCCGCGATAGCCTATGCGGATGATAGCAAAGTCAATGTCATCGGAAGCTACCGCCTGCCAGTCAATTTTGCCCTGCCATTTTGAAACATCTATACCGTAAGCGCAGTCGTTAAAGCGCTCGATATCCTGCGCCGCAACCTCACTTCCCTGTGTTTCACCTAAATCAACATTCTCAGGGTCGAAGCTGTCATCGGGAACATCATTAAGCTCAAGCTGCACGCTCTGGGCTTCACTTTGAGTATCATTAACAGAGCTTGAGTTATCGGTATCTTTGCAAGCGCAAAGGCTTAGCATGCCGCACACAAGCGCGGCAATTATTATATTTTTAAAACGATTTCTCATATTATCACCTCGACGCTAACATTATACACTATATACCGCTAACTTTCCACCACTTTATTTTGCTAACAATAAAAGAAGCACCCGCTATATCAAACGGACAGTCGAGGACGCCTGTCCCTACATAGCAGATGCTTTTTTAATGAAAAATGAAAAATGAATAATTAATGTGTGCTCCGCACGAAATATAAAATTCGCCTCCCTCTGACGAGGGAGGCTATAAACATTCCGTTTCGCCACGCGAAACACATTAATTGCAAATTGAAAATTGCTAATTGCAAATTAGACAGAAATGTCTTCTACTATAAGCTCGCGAACGCCGTTATCCTCTGCGGGGGCGGCATCACGAGCGGCAAAGAACTTTTCGGCAACAGTCGGGAACAGTGCGTAGCTTAGCACATCCTCAGCCGACTTGCCGATGCCCTTTTCCTTCATCTCGCGAGCATATTTTTCAAGCTCGGGCTCAAGCAGGTCAGCGGGGCGGCAGTCGATAACCTTATCGTCACCGATAGCCTTTTTGCGAACATCCTCGTTAACCTCGGCAGGCAACTTACCGTATTCACCGCGCAAGAGCGCCTTTGATTCCTTTGGAACCATCTTATAACGCTCGCCTGAAATTACATTCATTACCGCCTGAGTGCCAACTATCTGGCTGGTAGGTGTTACAAGCGGAGGATAACCGAAGTCCTTACGAACGCGCGGAACCTCTGCTAAAACATCATAGT
>CAZIXG010000161.1:0-2536 GCA_964543305.1 uncultured Ruminococcus sp. | reverse complement strand
ATTTTTTATAGGAAATCAGATACGCAAAGTTCCATAAATATCAACTATTCTTTTTCA
The DNA here is from genome assembly GCA_964543305.1 of uncultured Ruminococcus sp. Taxonomy (GTDB): domain Bacteria; phylum Bacillota; class Clostridia; order Oscillospirales; family Acutalibacteraceae; genus UBA737. The sequence continues at coordinate 2,479 of CAZIXG010000161.1, read as the reverse complement.
GGAGAGTGATTTTATGAAAAAATTTGATTTAAACGGAATCTGGCGTCTTACTGGCGGCGGCTATGACTGTGAGGGTACAATCCCCGGTTCAGTATATGCTTTCCTTTTAAATAACAATCTTATCGAAGACCCTTACTTCCGCGATAATGAAAAGAAGCTCACAGGTATTATGGATAATGAGTTTGAATTTTCGCGCAAGTTCGATTTCAAAAAGAACGGTTGCCCAGTCCTTCTTCACTGTGATGGACTTGATACCGTTTGTGATATTTATATTAACGGCAAGCATATAGCATATACCGATAATATGCACCGTACCTATGAGTTTGATGTTACCGATGCTCTAAAGAGCGGTGAAAATGAAATAAAGGTTGCTATTCACCCTGCTGATGCTTACATAAAGGATGCGCTTAAAACCAAGGGTGACATTTTCGGCATGAAGGACGCTATGGAAGGCTTTGGTAATCTTAGGAAAGCACACTGTATGTTCGGTTGGGACTGGGGTCCGCGTCTTCCTGATGCGGGTATCTGGCGTGATATATATCTGCTTGAAAAAAACAGCGTGCGCCTTACAGATATCCATATTCATCAGCGTCACGAAAACGGTCGCGTTTTTGTAAATCCCGAAATCACCGCCGACGGCGAATGTGAAATAAAGGTTATTTGCACCACCCCCACAGGTGAGGTTATTACCCTTAAAGCAAACGAGGAAAACGAGATTGAAAATCCGCTTCTTTGGATGCCTAACGGTCTTGGTGAACAGCATCTTTATACAATAAAGACACAGATTATTGAAAACGGCGTTGTTGTGGATGAATCCTCGCGTCGCATTGGTCTTAGAACGCTCAAGCTTGTTCGCGAGAAGGACAAGTGGGGAGAGAGCTTCTGCCACGAGGTAAACGGTGTTCGTTTCTTTGCAATGGGTGCTGACTATATACCCGAGGATAATATTTTCTCACGCATTACAGAGGAAAGAACGCGCCACCTTATGAAACAGTGCATCAACTGCAACTTCAACACCATAAGAGTTTGGGGCGGCGGTTATTATCCCGATGACTTTTTCTTTGATATTTGTGATGAGCTTGGTATCTGTGTTTTCTTTGATATGATGTTTGCTTGCTCATCAATAGCGCTTGATGACGAGATGCTTGAAAACATTAAAATTGAGGTTGCGCAAAACCTTACAAGAATCCGCCATCACGCTTCAATGGTGCTTATCAGCGGTAATAATGAGATTGAATATTGGTGCACTTTCGATCATCATAAAGGTCTGTATCCGCGTTATCTCGACCTTTTTGAAGACGCTATGCCCGAGGTTGTAAAGCAAGTTTGCCCCGAGCTTCCGTTTGTTCCCTCCTCCCCCTCTTCCGTGGGACACCATATTGACGCGCAAAATGAAAACTATGGCGACTGTCACTACTACGGTGTTTGGGGCGGTCAGCCAATCAGTGAATACCGCAATAAGCATTTCCGTTATTTAAGTGAGTTCGGCTTTGAAGCATACCCGTGTGAGAAAACTGTAAACGAATTTACTCTTCCCGAGGACAGAGTTATGTTTTCAAGAATCATGGACTGGCATCAGCGCTCGCAACGCGGCAATAAATATTTGATGCAGTATCTGGTAGAGAATTATAAATACCCCACCAACTTCGGCACTCTGCTTTACACCACACAGCTTATTCAGGCTGACGCTATACGCTACTGCGTTGAGCACCTACGCCGCAACCGCGAAAACGAGCGTTGCATGGGCGCGCTTTACTGGCAGCTTAACGATATCTGGCCTGTGGCTTCGTGGGCAAGTATTGACTCAAATGGCAGATATAAAGCGCTTCAGTATTTTGCAAAGCGTTTCTTTGAGCCTGTACTTATTTCTTGCCGTGAGGTAGGCGAATTTGACTGCAGACCTATTCCCACAATGGAACGCACAACCGATTATAAGACCACCGCACAGCTTTCGGTTAACAACGAAACGTTAAACGAACTTAGCGGTACGGTTAATTGGGAACTGCGAAACAGTGACGGTAAGATACTTGAAAGCGGCAAGCAGGATATAACTGTGGCACCCTTGGGTGTTGTTCACCTTGAGGATATGGACTTTAATAAGACTGATGTCAGCCACAATTATATCAGCTATTCCTTTACGGTTGACGGAAAGGTTGTATCAAGCGGAACTACCCTTTTCACCGCACCTAAATACTATGAATTCAAAAATCCGAATTTAAGGTATGAAATAAACGGTGATGAGATTACAGTATACGCCGACTGCTACGCTAAGAGCATTGAGGTTTATTCGCTTGACAGCGACTTTATACTGAGCGATAACTTCTTTGATATAAACGGCGGCTCGCGCACTGTAAAACTGCTTGAGGGTGAGCTTAAGAACATTAAGCTTCGCAGTATTTACGATATAAGATAATAATGTTTAAGGGGTTGTTTTATCGACGGAAAGCAACCCTTTTTTCTTGACAAATTATACTCATAA
>CAZIXG010000160.1:0-2551 GCA_964543305.1 uncultured Ruminococcus sp. | reverse complement strand
CACCTCGGTAGGCGTTAAACTTACGGCTTGCGCCACCTACTGTCTTTGGATTGCTCAACCATTATATATAACAAACCGATGTTTGTCAAGTAGTTTTTAAATTTTTTTCTAAAGTAGTGCCGCTGTAGTAGTGAAGCAGTATTTCTTCATAATCGGAGCCCTGCTTTGCCATATAGTTGGCACCGTTCTGGCTCATTCCCACGCCGTGGCCATAGCCCTTTATCGAGAACACAAAGACACCCTCCTTATATTCAACGCTGAAATTAGCCGACCGAAGGGAGAGCACCTTTGCAAGCTCGCCGCCGCCCACACTTTTACCGCAGTAATCAATAGAAGTAACCCTACCGCTTTCGGCAGTGGTTATATTAGTAAAATAATTTTGAGGCTCGCCGCTCGGTGAGGCTATGGATTTCAGCGCTTCGCTCAGCTCCTCCGCTGTAAAGACCGCCTCGCTTAAATAGCCATCCGAAAGCTTATCGCCCATACTTTCCACCGAGGCAAGATAAGGCAGTTCACTTCCCCACACATCCTTGCAGTCAACCGTAACACCGGGGGATATAGCGTGGTAAACTGTCAGCGCTGTTTCACCGTTATAGGTCACAAGCGTGCCTAAAACCTCTTCTATGCATTCACCTATTTTCGAAGCGTATTCTTCGTAAGCCTCGCCCCATTTTTCTTTTGCCGCCTCACGCGTGATATAGCATTGGTCGGTCTCAGGGTCGGCAGTAAGGTCATATTCCTCGCCCTCTCGCACCGCCTTGCGGTAGCAAGCAAAGGTGTAGGCCGCCACCGCCTGCGCCTTAAGTGCCTCTTTTTCATACATCGCGGGCATCTCTGCCGCCACTACTCCGAAAATATAATCGTTAGCGGCAATTTTTTTAACCTCGCCGTCTATTAGTATGTTAAAATCTTCAAATGCTTGCGGCTCGGCGGTAGCTTTCAAAGCATCCTGAGTTACGGCATTTGCTTGAATTGCGGCGTCCTTTGCCCCTTCAAGAGCGGTTAGTGGGATAAGCAGCATACACATAGCTATTATCGCGGCGGATATCAAGGTCTTTTTCATAACACTCCTGCTTTTCATTATTTTATTGACTTTTTTGGCATATTTATATAAAATATCTTTGTTAATATATATGTATGATTTCCGTATAATATAAATGTTTTGAAGGTGTAAAAAATGAAATTCCGTCATATAATGACTTTCTTTCTTATAACGCTTCCGTTTTGTGTAGCTCTTAGGACACTGCAGCTTATATTCACTGTAGAAAGCAATACAGGCTTTATGAAGCAACAGTATAGTGGAATTAGCGTGGGTATAATGGTGGTTATCTTTGCCGCTATTGCAGTGTTATCGGTTACCGCTGCAACGGTGAACAGACCGCCCTATGATAAGCATAATATGCGCCCAGGCCTCGCACTTTTTTCCATTGCGGTGAGCGTGACATTTATTTATGAGCTCACACAGATTGTGGGTAATGCAAATGTTAATCTATGGCAAAACTTCCTGCTCATAGTTTTTTGTTTCCTCTCGGCACTTTTCTTTATGGCTTATGGCATTACCAATATATATTATTTTAAAATACCCCCTATATTATATCTGATACCTGTCTTTTATTCCTTGGTAAAGCTTATAGTGAGCTTTGTGAGCGTTTCCTCAATAACACTTATAAGCGATAATGTTTTCTTGCTGCTCACAAACAGCGCGATTTTAGTATTTATGCTTGAGTTTGCAAAATATGTCAATAATATAAATAATGAAAGCAATTATAAAAAGCTCTTGGGCTCGGGAATGGCGGCAGTAATGCTTTGCTTTACCTCAACAATTCCTCAGCTTATAGTCGCAATCTGTGGTAAAGCAGAGATGCTTCGCGAAAGCGTTTCCTCGATTTTTACCACAATATTTACAGGAGCTTTTATTCTTAGCTTTTTGATTTCCTTTTATGGAGATACAGGTTTTTTATATCAAAAGCATAATAACAGCCACTTGGCTTAACGCTTACTAACATTTGACAAAGAGAGCGTAAGCGTATATAATATATAATGTATGTATTTTTGGTTAAAATACTATGGGTTGATTATGGTTTAAAGAATTAAAGATAGGAGTGCGGTGTTTGGAAAAGTTTGTTATAAACGGCGGTAAGCCGCTTAAGGGCAGCGTTCATATAAGTGGCGCAAAAAACGCCGCAGTGGCGATTTTGCCCGCAGTACTGCTTGCTGATAGCCCATGTGTTATTGAAAATTTACCCCAAATATCCGATGTTACCACTCTGTTTAAGTCTTTAAGTCTTTTGGGTGCGGGTGTTAGGGTTATAAATAAATCTACAGTTGAAATTGATCCTCGCCACGCTGATTCGTATGTCGTGACCAGAGAAATGGCTGAGGGTATGCGCGCATCAAGTTATTTTTTGGGCGCACTGTTGGGCCGTCACAACCACGCGCGTGTGGCACCTCCTGGTGGCTGCGATTTTGGTGTTCGACCGATTGACCAGCATATCAAGGGCTTTGAGGCTCTTGGCGCTAAGGTTATAATCGAAAACGGTATGGTGGATGC
>CAZIXG010000159.1:1695-2651 GCA_964543305.1 uncultured Ruminococcus sp. | reverse complement strand
GGCAACACGGCCCAGTGACATAGCTGCGCCGTTTTGCTCCTTTATAGATGCGAGATATGCAAAATATGTCCACTGAATAGCCTCGCGTGCATCGGCTGCGGGCTCGCTTATATCAAAGCCGTACATTTGTGCCATTTCCTTTAAATATCCAAGGAATTTTATCTGGCGGTAAAGCTCCTCGTCAAGGCGAATTTGAGCGGTAGTAAAGGTGCTCTTTGTAAGCTTTGCCTTGTCCTTTTGCTTTTCTTCAATAAGCCTGTCCACACCGTAAAGAGCAACACGGCGGTAGTCACCTATTATTCTGCCTCTGCCGTAAGCATCGGGCAGACCGGTAATAACATGGCATCTGCGTGCAAGACGCATTTCATCTGTGTAAGCTCTGAAAACTCCGTCGTTATGAGTAGTGCGATAGCGGAACTCACGCTCGATATCATCGCCGAGCTTATAGCCGTATGCAGCGCAAGCCTGACGCGCCATTCTTATGCCGCCGAACGGGTTAACACCGCGCTTTAATGGACTATCGGTCTGCATACCAACGATTATCTCGTTATCCTTGTCTATATATCCTGGCGCATAGTTAGTAAGCGAAGAAACAGTGTTGGTATCAATATCCAAAACACCGCCATGCTTTCTTTCTAAAGCGAAAAGCTCCTGCACCTTATCCATAAGCTTTTCGGTGCGTTCAGTAGCACCCGCAAGAAACTCGGAATCACCAGTATATTCCTTATAGTTAGCCTGAATAAAATCACGCACATTGATTTCATCCTGCCAAACATTCTTAATAAAACCCTGCCAATTTTTATGTTCCATAATTTTCCCCTTTCTCACTCTTTTGCTATATAAACATAACAAAAGGGCAAATCAGCTAATACATAACTGAATCGCCCAGACGGGCGGCACTAAAAGGCTTTACACTCCCTTGCGGTAACCCGCACAATCCGTCAGTCATGTAAAGT
>CAZIXG010000159.1:1111-1685 GCA_964543305.1 uncultured Ruminococcus sp. | reverse complement strand
AGTTCTTTAGTATTATATATTATAAAAATAGATTTGTCAACACCATAATAAGAAAATATTGTGCATATTTTAAAACGCACCACAATATATTGTGTTTTAACTTAAAAATCAAATTTTTTTATAAGGAATGTCAAAAAATAAAGGAAAAGGAATAAATCGTTAGTCAAAGATAACACTACTATTGGTGATAATATGGCAAAGAGAATTGGAAAAAGAACAATAATTTTAGAAAATAAACCCTCCATTGTGGGATATGGTTCAGTGGTGGGGAAAATGGAGCACGAAGGCCCGTTAGGTCACGAATTTGATTCTTATGATGATGATAGCCGTTTTGGCGAGGATTCCTATGAAAAGGCAGAGAGTCTGCTACAAAAAATTGCGGTGGAGACGGCTCTTAGAAAATGCGGAAAAAACGAAAACGATGTTAATATGATTTTTGCAGGTGACCTGCTAAATCAGTGCATTGGCTCATATTTTGGACTTCGTAATATGGGCATACCGCTTATAGGACTCTACGGCGCTTGCTCTACTATGACATTGGGATTATCCCTTGCATCAATTATGGTGGATAGTG
>CAZIXG010000159.1:0-1101 GCA_964543305.1 uncultured Ruminococcus sp. | reverse complement strand
CGCGGCGGTCACATCCTCGCATTTTTGCTCGGCAGAGCGGCAATACCGCTTTCCTCTTGAATATGGCTCGGTGCGAACACCTACCGCCCAGTGGACAGTAACAGGCTCAGGTGCGTCAATTGTTGAAAGAGCAGAAAACAAACCGCATATTGCGGCAGTAACCTTCGGTCAGGTCGAAGACTTAGGCGTTACAGATGCCAACAATATGGGTGCCGCAATGGCACCGTCTGCTGCATCAACCATAAAACATTTTCTTGATGATACGAACAGTAAAATAGAGGATTATGATATTGTTTACACAGGGGACTTGGGGTATGTTGGTACCAATCTTCTATATGAGCTTCTCGAACCAGCGGGAATTGATATTCGTTGCCGTCACAGTGACTGTGGTCTTTTGATATACGATAGGGAAAAGCAGGATGTTCACGCGGGTGGCTCGGGCTGTGGGTGTAGTGCTTCGGTGCTTAATTCATATATTATGCATCAATTTGAGGATGGTAATTTTAAGAATATTTTATTTATGTCCACAGGCGCGCTGATGTCACCCACATCATCAATGCAAGGGGAGAGCATTCCGGGTGTTTCTCATCTGGTAAATATCAGGATATAAAAACTTGACAAGTAATCACTTAAAAACTATAATGAATTAGATAGTAACCCCATCAACTAAAGATGGGGTTTTGAATTTGAAAAGGAGGTTGTAATTATGGAAGAGAAAATTTTAGAACTTATTGATATTAGAAAATTTGGTGAATTAAAAGTCTTGCTTTCCGAAATGCAGCCTGCTGATATTGCCTCGATATATGAGGAGGTAGAAAAAAAGGATATACCCGTTATTTTCAGATTATTGCCTAAAGAGCTTGCGGCAGAGGTTTTTGTTGAGATGGAAAGCGATATGCAGCAGCTTCTTATTGAAGCGTTCAGTGATAAAGAGCTTCGTGAGGTTATGGATGAGCTTTTTATGGATGATACCGTTGATATTATCGATGAAATGCCCGCCTCGGTTGCAAAGCGAATTTTAAAGCAAACCGATGCTAAAACGCGCAGAATGATTAACCAGCTGCTTGCTTACCCTGATGACAGTGCCGGCAGTATAATGAC
>CAZIXG010000158.1:0-2728 GCA_964543305.1 uncultured Ruminococcus sp. | reverse complement strand
ATCGGTTATGATGATAAGCTAAATCGCGCCCTCTATAAAGCACTTCAGGCTTCGTGTACACATCTGCAGAATTATGGCACTGTATTTGTGACTATAGCCGATAAGGATAAGCCCGAGGCGCTACCGCTTGTTCGCCGCTTCTATAACTTAGGCTTTAATATTCAGGCCACTGAAGGCACTGCAAATTATCTTAAAGATAACGGAATCCGCACCCATATTCTCAGAAAAATCAGTGAGGAGGCCGATGAAATACCTGAGGCCATTCGCCAAGGTCACATCGCATATGTTATCAATACCCGCGATATCGGAGCTACTAACACCGCAAATGATGGTCATCAGATTCGCAGACTTGCTACCGAGAATAATGTAACAATGTTTACTTCTCTTGATACAGTGCGCGTGTTGCTTGATGTTCTTGAGGAAACCACACTCACCATCTCAACTATCGATGCATAAATGAGGGTTAAAAATGAAACAAGGTGTTTTTGAAATTGCGGAAAATATCCCGCTTACAAGCAATGTTTATAGAATGCGACTAATAGGTGATGTTAGTGATATCACAGCTTGCGGTCAGTTTATAAACATTCAGCTTGATGGCTTTTATCTTCGCAGACCTATTTCGGTTTGTGATGTAGATGATAATTCAGTTACAATAATTTATAAGGTTGTAGGCCACGGTACCGAAAATATGAGCAGAATGAGTGTTGGTGAAAAATTAGATGTTCTCACCGGTCTTGGCAACGGATATGATACCTCACTTTCGGGAGATAAGCCGTTACTGCTCGGCGGCGGCGTGGGCGTGCCACCGCTATATATGCTTGCTAAAAAATTGGTTTCAGAGGGTAAAACGGTTTCGGTTGTGCTAGGCTTTAACACTAAGGATGAAATCTTTTATGAGGATGAATTCCGCGCTATCGGTTGTGATGTAACAGTTGCTACTGCTGACGGTAGCTATGGAGTTTGCGGCTTTGTTACCGATGCCTTTCCAACTGAGTATACCTATTTTTATACCTGTGGTCCCGTGCCAATGCTTAAGGCTATATATAAAAAAGCAGTTACCAGCGGACAGATGAGCTTTGAGGAGCGAATGGGCTGCGGTTTTGGCGCGTGTATGGGCTGCAGCTGTAAAACCATTACAGGCTATAAGCGCATTTGCAAGGATGGCCCTGTTATGAAAAAGGAGGAGATTTTATGGGAAGTTTAGGTGTAACTTTATGTGGTATAAAGCTTGATAACCCAATAATCCCTGCCTCAGGAACATTCGGCTTCGGCTATGAATTTGCAGAAGTTTATGATATAAACTGTCTTGGCACTTTTTCTTTTAAGGGTACCACTAGGGATGCGCGCTTTGGCAACCCAACGCCAAGAATTGCCGAGTGCACTTCAGGAATGATAAACGCTGTGGGACTTCAGAACCCAGGTGTTGAAATGGTTATTGCCGAAGAACTTCCAAAACTGAAAAAATGCTTTAACAAGCCTGTTATGGCGAATGTCAGTGGCTTTTCTATCGAGGATTATGCATACACCTGCGAGCGGTTGGACAAGCAAGAACAGGTTGGTTGGCTTGAAGTCAATGTTAGCTGCCCTAATGTTCACGGCGGCGGTATGAGCTTTGGAACAAGTCCGGAAGCGGCAGCCGAGGTTGTAAGAGAAGTTAAGAAGGTAACAACAAAGCCCGTAATAGTTAAGCTTTCGCCTAATGTTACCGATATCGTGGCAATTGCCAAGGCTTGCGAAGCGGCTGGTGCCGATGGTATTAGCCTTATAAATACTATGCTTGGTATGCGTATAGACCTTAAGACCAGAAAGCCTGTTATTGCTAATAAAATGGGCGGTTATTCGGGCCCTGCAATTTTCCCCGTAGCAGTTAGAATGGTATATCAGGTAGCGAATGCCGTGAATATCCCTGTAATCGGTATGGGCGGCGTTTCAACAGCTGAGGATGTAATCGAAATGATGCTTGCAGGCGCTACTGCCGTCCAAGTGGGTGCCGCAAATCTCGTTAACCCTTATGCGTGCCGTGATATCATAAACGATTTGCCCACGGCAATGGAAAAATACGGAATTAAAAATTTAAGTGATATAATAGGAGGAGTTAAATAATGGGTAAGGATGTAATTATTGCTTGTGACTTTTCAAGTAAAGCGGATACACTTAATTTTCTTGATAAATTCACGGGCAGAAAGCCTTTTGTTAAAATCGGTATGGAGCTTTTTTATGCAGAGGGTCCATCTATAGTTAAAGAAATTAAGAAGCGCGGTCACAAGATTTTTCTTGACCTTAAGCTTCACGATATCCCAAACACTGTAAAAAAGGCGATGGCAGTGCTTTCAAATTTAGATGTTGATATCTGTAACTTGCACGCAGGCGGTACTGTAGCTATGATGGAGGCTGCAATTGAAGGTCTTACCCGCGAGGACGGCACAAGACCGCTGCTTATTGCAGTAACCCAGCTTACCTCCACTAACCAAGAGAGTATGGAAGCAGATTTGCTTATCAAAGAGCCTATCGATAAGGTAGTTATGCACTATGCGGCTAACGCTAAGAAAGCAGGACTTGATGGTGTTGTTTGCTCGCCGTTGGAAGCAGGCAAGGTGCACGAGGTTTGCGGAAATGATTTCTTAACTGTAACCCCTGGCGTTCGCTTTGCCGACAGTGATGTTGGAGACCAGAAGCGTGTTATGACTCCTGAGCAAGCAAAGCTTATCGGTTCTGACTATATAGTAGT
>CAZIXG010000157.1:0-2749 GCA_964543305.1 uncultured Ruminococcus sp. | reverse complement strand
TGGAAAATGTAGAAAAGACCGGCTCTCTGGAATACATCATCGCCGGTGAGAGTGCTGCCTTCCAGTTCATTGCCCTGTCCGATTGGCAGTGATGAACAGAAGAAAGTACGCAATTTAATAGCCAAACAACTACGGCGAAAGCCGAGCCTATATATTTCAATTCAAAAGGAGTAAAACGAAATGAAAACAACATCGAACAAAAGAATTTTAGCACTTGCCATCAGCATTATGCTGGTGCTGGGTATGATGCCGATGTCGGTATTTGCAGCCGATATCAAGGAATACAACCTTTGGGTTGGCGGCGTGCAGTTTACATCCGAAAACCTTGAGATCAATAGCGCCGACAATGCCGACATCATCGGCGAGGCAACCTACAATCCTAACACCAACACTTTGACCTTGGATAGTTTTAATTATGAGGGTGAGGGCTACAACAATGCTGCTATCTATTACAATGGCACCAATATGCTCAATCTGGAACTGGAGGGTGAAAGCAGCGTTACCCATATCGGCGGCACAGACTATAGCTATGGTCTGTATGCTAGCGACCTCTCTGTTTTCGGTGACGGCAGCCTGACCGCTAACGGTGGCGACCTCACGAAAGGCACCGAAGATTATAGCTATGGCGTGTTTTCAGCAGGTAAAATTACCGTTCTGGGCGGCGCTCTTATTGGTAACGGCGGTACTGTCGGCGGCGAAGGCTTCGGCACTAGCGTCAGCTACGGTGTGCGTGCGGAGGCGGAGATCGAGGTCTACGGCAGCGGAACGCTTCAGGGCACAGGCGGCACATCAAAGACTGATATTACTAATAAACACAGCTTCAGCGAAAGCTACGGCGTGAGTGCAAAAGGAAACATCAAAGTGTCGGATAATGGTCTAATCGAGGGCACAGGCAATGCATCAACGGCTTCTGCAAGCGGTTTCTACTCCTGCGTAAGCAACAGCTACGGCTTATATGCCGAAGCGGATATCGAAATATTCGGCAGCGGAACGATCACGGGTACAAGCGGTACATCAGAAGCTGCTGGAAATTACTTCGTTTTAAGCTATAGTCAGGGCGTGAGTGCCTTAAACGGTAGCATTACTATCCACGATAACGGTAGCTTAATCGGTAATAGCGATGTGGCAACGGCTATCGGCAAAGAAGGCTACTTCTTTATATACAACTATAGCGACGGTGTGTATGCCGACAATATTACCGTATCCGATAACGGCAGTCTGACGGGTATCGGCAGTACAGTTCTTCCCAACGGTAGCGGATATAACTTCTACAGCAGTACAGGTGTGGAAGCCAACAATATTACCATTTCGAGCGGTGTTGTTATCGCTTGCGGCGAAACACAGGCGTTTTATACTGCACCTGCCGTTTCAGACACCTATACAAATGCAGAGCTTTGGTACGGTGATGACGAATCGGCGGCGCTTAATATCGGCGCACAGGATATAAGCAAACTGGCAGAAAATCATTCACAAAAGTATGTTATGATCAAGATATACAACTTATATGTTGGCGGCGTGCAGGTGACAAGCGCCAACGCCGATAACATATTAGGCGATGGCAAGGTATCCTATGATACCCAAACTGCTACCCTCACCCTGACCGATGCCTCTATTAACAATGCAGATGGCATTGGAATCAAGGCAACCGGTGATTTGACCATCAGCGGCAGCGGTAGCGTAACCGGTAGCACCTACGGCATCTATGTTGACGGAATGCTATCTATTACATCCGACTCGGTCATTGAAATGACAGGTACTGATAACTATGCGCTTGCAGTACGCGATGGCATTTTAGCAAACGATGTGATCGTTTCTGTCCCGAAGAATTATGCGATAGGAAGCGTTGGCGAGGAAAATTATACTACCTATGGTACCAGTGTTGAGGAGGACGATGAGTATAAATTCATTCCTGCCAAAACGGTCAGGTTCGAGCTGGGATACGCGATCTACTTTGATGTAGGCGAGAGTATGGATTGTATTGAATATCAGGAAATCGTTGCAGGCGATAAGGTTGAGAGACCTGCCGATCCAACGCTGAGCGGCTACACCTTCGGCGGATGGTACACTGATGATACATACACCGTAGCTTACGATTTTGATACGCCGGTAACCGAAGATCTTTGGCTGTATGCTAAGTGGGAACCTGTTGCAACAGATGATGGCGATAACCCCTCTGATAATACACAGACAGACAACGATACCGAAGAGAATAATAAGCCTAATGATTCTACACAGAACGAAACCCATATCGGTAAAGAGAATAACAAGCCTACTGATTCTACACAAAACGAAACCAATAACGGTGAAAAGGATAATACAACATCTGATGTTACTTCTCCTGCAACCGGCGACAACAGTAATCTGTGGCTGTGGGTAGCCCTTCTCTTCATCGGCGGCGGCTTGGGTGTTACACTCACTATAGTTGATAGAAAGAAAAGATACACAGCAAAGCGCTAAATCAATATCTAACAGCTAAGGGCGATGACTTTTTTAGAGTCATCGCCCTTTTCATATCTCGATTTGAAAATTTAAAAACAAATGCTTTGGCTATGACGGCACAATAAAGGAGAAAGGTAAATCTGGCGGTATAATCGACCTCTGTTTGCAGATACTAACAGCGTAATTTGTAAAATTATTGTAGGCGTAAAAGCCTCCCTCGCCTAGAGGGAGGGGGACCGCTTGCGGTGGAGGGATATATCCCCCAGTCGCCTTACGGCGCCAGCCCCCTTTAGGCAAGGGGGCCTTTGTT
>CAZIXG010000156.1:0-2803 GCA_964543305.1 uncultured Ruminococcus sp. | reverse complement strand
GTACCGAGCGTCACGATTCTCGCCGAATTGATAACCAACTTCGCGGACGCGCAGGCAGACAGGGTGACCCCGGTAACACAAAATTCTATATTTCTTTAGAAGATGACCTTATGCGACTTTACGGCGGTGAGAGAATTTCCGCTTTGATGGACACACTAAAGGTGGATGAAAGTATGCCTCTTGAAAGTGGTATGCTTTCAAAAACCATCGAGGGTGCGCAGAAGAAGAAGGAAGGCCTTAACTTCGCCGCAAGAAAGAGCGTGCTTGAATATGATGATGTTATGAACAAGCAGCGCGAGCTTATATACGAGCAGAGAAACCGCGTGCTTAACGGTGAAAACCTCAAGGACACCGTTCTTAAGATGATAGATGATACCATCGATATTTACACCAAGATTTATGTTGATGATGAAACGGGAGATACACGCGATATAGCAGGCCTTCGCGAGCATTTTGCAGGCTGGATAATCGATGCTGACAATATAAGCTTCACAAACGAAAAGCTTTTCGGCAAGGATGCCGAGGATATAGCGGATTTATTAAAAGAAACCGCCCACAATAAATACAACAAGCGTGAGGCAGAATTCGGCGAAGGCATTATGCGCGAGATAGAACGCGTTATGCTGCTTCGAAGCGTGGATACCAACTGGATGGACCATATTGATGCTATGGACCAGTTGCGTCAGGGTATAGGACTTCGCGCCTATGGTCAGCACAACCCCGTTATAGAATACCGTAACGAAAGCTATGATATGTTCTCGGCTATGACCGATGCTATCCGCGAGCAGACCGCAAAGCTTGCCCTTACCGTTAGAGTTCGCAAGAACGAGGAGGTTAAGCGAGAAAAGGTTGCCGAGGAAACTGCCGCGGGTGATAACAAGCCTCTTACCGTGCGCGGCAAGGGTGTTGTGAGCAAAAACGCCCTCTGCCCATGCGGCAGCGGCAAGAAATATAAGCGTTGTTGTGGCAAGGATGAGGATTAATTTTATGACAAAGCTTCAAAAAGCATTAAAGCTTTTTCTAACCTTTTTTAAAATAGGCGCCTTCACCTTTGGCGGGGGCTATGCTATGATACCACTCATTCAGCATGAGGTTAGTGAAAAGAACAAATGGATAACCGATGAGGATATACTTGAAATAGTGGCCATTGCAGAATCGACACCGGGTCCCATTGCAATAAACTCTGCCACCTTTGTGGGATACAGAGTTTGCGGGGTTTTAGGCTCGTTCTTTGCAACCCTTGGAGTGGTGCTGCCCTCGTTTATAATTATTCTTTGCATTTCTTATGTTCTTAATGCCTTTCAGAGTCTGCGCGCGGTAAAATACGCCTTTATGGGCATTCGCGCGGGCGTGCTGGCACTGGTTATCAAGGCGCTTATTTCAATGTATAAAAAGTGCCCGAAGGGTTGGGTATCCTATGTTGTGATGGCGTTTGCAGTGTGTGTTGGTGCGCTTACCGATATAAATGTTTTTCTTATAATAATCGCTTCTGCCCTTTTTGGCCTTATCACATATTCCGTTATGCGCAGGAGGGCTGAGAAATGATATTTTGGGAGCTTTTCTGGACCTTTTTTAAAATAGGCGCGTTCACCTTTGGCGGCGGATACGCTATGCTCCCTCTTATTCAGGAGCAGGTTGTAGCGCATAATTGGCTAAGCGAGGAAGCAATAATCAATTTCATTGCAGTAAGCGAATCAACACCGGGTCCCTTTGCTATAAACATAGCCACCTATGTGGGCTCTCAGGTGGGCGGCTCGGGCGGCAATGTTTGGCTTACGATACTCGGCTCTGCCTGTGCCACACTTGGCGTAGTGCTACCATCCTTCATTGTGATACTCATAGTTGCCCGCTTTTATCAGCAGTTTAAAAACAGCAATACCGTTAAAGGACTTATGACAGGTCTTAAGCCTGCGGCTATCGGTCTTATCGCGGCGGCGGTAATATCTATGGCTCAAATAGTCTTTTTGCCAAGCGGCTTTTCGATTTCAATGTTTGGGGATATTTCGCTTTATATATCGGCAGTTATTTTTGCACTAAGTTTGTTTTTGGTGCTGAAAAAAAAGATGCAACCCATACTTGTTATCTGCATATCGGCAGTATTAGGAATTGCTGCAGGATATATTTTTAATCTTTAATTCACAATGCATAATGCACAATAAAGATTCTTCGCTACGCTCAGAATGACATATTTTAAGATGCCATTTAATATTTTTGTCATTTTGAGGAACGAAGTGACGAAGAATCTTAAAAGAAAAAAATCAAGCCCCTGCTTTATTATTAAAGCAGGGGCTTGTGTTGTTAATATGGTTTTGGGTTATTCGTTAATCCCAATATATAATCAGTAGATGTGTTATAAAGCCTTGCTAAACGAATTAATACATCCGTTGGTACATCACGCAAACCGCGCTCATAACGACTGTATTGCGGCTGCTTCATAAAAAGATAATTGGAAATATACTGTTGTGAAAAATCATGATCCTCACGCAAATCTTTTAATCGCGGATAATAACTATTCATTAACACACCCCTATTTTAAATCGTCATAACCATTTGGTATTGATATATTAGCATAAAACGCTTATAATATGTTTATTATATTACCGTACGGTTATAATATATTTAAAAACAGGAAGTGTTATTATGATAATAATTGAAATAGAATATATTGATGAAATCGAGAGGATTGAGTATAATATATGTGTAAGAATTTGCTTTTTAAAGAAAATTTACAATATGAAACAAAGTGAGTTATTGTTACAGAGAATAGTAGGTAGCCGAAATGATTACAGCCGAATTAACGAGA
>CAZIXG010000155.1:0-2804 GCA_964543305.1 uncultured Ruminococcus sp. | reverse complement strand
ATAATAGCCGAAAACCTTGTTATAGCGCACACGAAGATTTTTAATGCCTGTGCGCTCGCGCTCGCGGGCTTCTATTTTGGTGATATAGGCTGTGCCGCCCGACATAATCTCACGAATCTGGTCAAGCTCATCACTATAGCCCTTTTTGATTATTTTTCCTTCACGCACAGTAGCAGGGGCCTCGGTATCTATTGCGGCATCAATTAATTCCACGATATCCTCTATAGTATCTATATCGTTATAAACGCCCTTTAGCAGCTTGCATTCGGCGGCGCTGAGCAGCTGCTTTATATAAGGGAAACGGTGGGCGGTTTCCATAAGCTGCAAAAGCTCCTTAGCGGTTGCAGTGCCATAGACAATTTTGGTCATAATTCGCTCGATATCGCGAATACCACTCATATACTCACGCGCTTCACCGCGCATAAGTGTGTTCGAGAAAAGCTCCTCAATAGCATTTTGGCGGAGCGTTATGTCCGCAATAGATACGAGCGGCTGCAAAACAAAGCTGCGGATAAGTCGCTTACCCATAGCGGTTTTAGTTTTATCAAGCACACCCAGCAATGAACCACGCTTTGATTTAGTGCGCATTGTTTCACAAAGCTCTAAATTGCGAATGGCGGTCATATCAAGGTGCATATACTGCGAGGGTGTGTAAACCTCGGCAGTTTTTATTGCTATCACACCAGCTTTGCCGTTTTCCTGAATATAATCGATTGCCGCACCCAATGCACTTTGAGCCGCACTACCGCGAGAAACACCTATGTTTTCAGGACTTATGATGTTGAAATTTTTGCAAAGCTTGTCCTCGGTATATTTATAGTTAAAGCAAGCATCCTCCCGCACCGTTACCGCGCCCGAAAAGACTTCGCTTAAAAAGTCTGCAAGCCTTTCTTGTGTTCTTTTGTCAACAATCAGTTCGCTCGGTGAAAAGCGCATAATCTCCTCGCAAATGCGGTCGATTAAATTATCACCCGAAATTTCGGTGATGTGTGATTCACCTGTGGAGGCATCGGCAAAGCAAACACCTGCCTTATCTTCAAAAAAGGAAACGGCGGCAAGAAAGTTATTGCGGGCCTCATCAAGCATTTCGCCCTCAATTACAGTGCCTGGGGTTATAATGCGCACAACATCACGCTTTACTATACCCTTTGCCTTGCTTGGGTCCTCAGTCTGCTCGCATATGGCTACCCTATAACCGCGTTCAACCAAGCGAGCAATATAGCCTTCACAGCTGTGATATGGCACACCGCACATAGGGGCGCGTTCCTCAAGGCCGCAATCCCTACCTGTGAGCGTTATATCGAGCTCCTCTGATGCGGTTTTGGCGTCCTCGAAAAACATCTCATAAAAATCGCCCAAGCGAAAGAATATGATGCAATCCTTATTCTGTTCTTTAATCTCCATATATTGGCGCATCATTGGCGAAAGCTCTGCCATACGGAACATATCCCCTTTTCTCTTAATATAAATTAGCAATTTTCAATGTTCAATTAGCAATTTTGGTGTTTTGCGTTGCAAAACCTATATAAATTGTGGCAAAGCCGCACCTTAATTGCTAATTGCTAATTGCTAATTAATGGCAGCCTGAACAAGAAGAACAAGAACCACTACAACTGTGTGTTTCGGGCTCAACGGTTTCGGGGTCAGCGCCATCAACACACTGCATAATAACACTGTTTACATCGTTAAGCAGTGCATCAAGCTCTGCTTTAGCGGTGTTATAATCGAGCATAGACTTGCTGGTCATAACCTCGGTATAAATAGCGCGGAGCTTTTCATTAAGCTCGCGGATTTTATTTTCATCCTGATTTTCAGCGTTCATTTCGCGGTCAAGATTCATACGAATGGTGTTAAATTCACCGATACTGTTTTGCAATTTCTCATCGTTATCATTGGCAAGCTTTGCCTTGGCGTAGTTAATAAAACGCTCATCCTTCTGAATTTCTGAGCCTAAAGCTCTTGCTGCTTCAATAATTCCCATTTTAAAAATCCTCTCAAATTAATTATTTTATCAAAGTGCCTGAAAGCACATTTTTATACTCTGTGATTTTCACCTCGGCGAAGGTGCCGATAAGCGAAGCATCGCCATCAAACTCAACGCTCACATACCCCGCGGTTTTACCCGAAATTTTTCCGTTTGGCAAAATTTCCTCACATAAAACGCGCACGGTCTTACCCACAAGCTTCTCGTTTAGCTGCTTTGAAATCTCATCCTGAGCGACAAGCAGTTCATTAAACCATCTTCCCTTTTCCGCGCGTGATACGGGGTCGGGCATCGAGGCCGCGGGTGTGCCGCCACGCGGAGAATAGATAAAGGTGAAAAGGGATGTAAACTTAACTTCACGAACAAGACTTAAGGTCTCACAAAAATCCTCATAGGTTTCCCCGGGAAAGCCAACGATTATATCGCTTGTGAACTCCACATCGGGTATTCTCTCGCGCGCCGCCTTTATTAAAGCCAGATAGCCCTCTCGGTCATAGCGGCGGTTCATAGCCTTGAGCACCCTACTGCTTCCGCTTTGGAAGGGCAGGTGGATATGCCGCTCAACCTTTTCACAGTCGCGAATAGCATCAAGCAGCTCTATGGTGCAGTCCTTGGGGTGCGAAGTCATAAAGCGGATACGAAAATCACCCTCGATATCATTTATCATTCTTAAAAGGCGGGCAAAATTTATATCCTCTGAAAGCCCCTTGCCATAAGAGTTGACATTTTGGCCGAGTAGCATTATTTCCTTGAAGCCGCGGTTTATCATATCGCGTGCTTCGGTGATAATCTCCTGCGGCTGGCGCGAGCGCTCACGACC
>CAZIXG010000154.1:0-2825 GCA_964543305.1 uncultured Ruminococcus sp. | reverse complement strand
GAAAAGCAGAGGCTTTCCATCACCTTTGCAGAGCTTGTTTATAACGGTCAGTGGTTTACACCTCTTAGAGAGGCACTCTCCGCATTTGTTGATAAAACTCAGGAGAAGGTTACAGGTACCGTTAAGCTTAAGCTCTATAAGGGTAATATTATAAAGGCAGGCGTGTGGAGCCCCTATTCACTTTACAGCGAGGAAATTGCAACCTTTGGTGAGAGTGACTATGACCAGAAGGATTCTGCAGGCTTTATCAACCTTTACGGTCTGCCCATAAAGGTTCAGGCTATGGTTGATGAAAACAACAAAAACAAGTAAACACAAAAGGAAAGTATCGCCTGTATGGGGGCAACCCTATGCAGGCGAATAGTGATATAATGACTAAAATTTTTATTGACGGAAGTGCGGGAACAACAGGACTTCGCATCTTCGATAGGCTTAAAATCAGGGATGATATAACCCTTATAACGCTCGATGAGCAGCACCGCAAGGATGATAATGCCCGCCGCGAGGCTATAAACTCAGCAGATATAGTTTTTCTTTGTTTGCCTGATGATGCCGCAAGGCAGGCGGTATCCTTTTTAGATAATAAAAAAACCGCAATTATTGATACCTCAACCGCCCACCGCACAACCGATGGTTGGGTTTATGGGTTCCCTGAGCTTACTGGTAAGCGGGAGCAGATAGCAGCCTCAAAGCTTATCGCCAACCCTGGTTGTCACGCAAGCGGATTTATAGCGCTTGTAGCCCCCTTGGTTGAGGCTGGGGTACTCAGCTGTGAAGCATCGCTTTCTTGCTTTTCGCTCACAGGCTATTCGGGCGGCGGTAAAAAGATGATAGCCGAATATGAGGCAGAAAATGTAGATTCTCTTTTAAAGGCGCCTCGTCAGTATGGCCTTACTCAGCAGCATAAGCACCTTGCAGAAATGAGTAAAATAAGCGGCATTGATGCAGCTCCGCTGTTTTGCCCCATAGTGGCGGACTTTTATAGCGGTATGGAAGTTACAGTGCCTCTGTTTAAAAAGGATATAAAGGCTAATATCAAGAATATCAGTGATATTTATAAGAGTTATTATAACGGTGGTCTTGTGCAGTTTTGCGATAGCGCCGATGAGAGCGGCTTCTTATCCGCCGCGGCTTTTTCGGGTAGGGATGATATGCAGATAACCGTTTCGGGTAACGAGGATAGAATTATCCTTGTAGCCCGCTTTGATAACCGCGGCAAGGGCGCTTCGGGCGCCGCCATTCAGAATATGAACATTCTGATGGGTGCCGAGGAAACTACAGGACTCATAATAGGAGAGTAAAAAATGAAATTGATTTCAGGCGGAGTTTGTGCCGCAAAAGGATTTAAGGCAAGCGGCATACACTGCGGTATTAGAAAAAACCGCACTAAAAAGGATTTGGCTTTGATTTGCAGTGATGTAAAGGCAAATGCGGCGGCGGTTTACACAACAAATCTTGTAAAGGGCGCACCGCTCACAGTAACAAAGCAGCATATTGCCGATGGCAGTGCACAGGCGATTATCTGCAATAGCGGTAACGCGAATACCTGCAATGCCAATGGCATAGAAATTGCCGAAAAAATGAGTGCTCTTTTATCTTCTGCTATTAATGTTGCCGCAGATGATATTGTTGTGGCCTCAACAGGAGTTATCGGTCAGCCACTTGATATCCAACCTATAGCTGAAGGCATACCGCAGCTCGTATCAGGTCTTTCTTATGAAGGTAGCGTGAATGCGGCCGAGGCAATTATGACCACTGATACTATAGAAAAGCAGGTGGCGGTTGAGTTTGAGCTTGGCGGTAAGGTGTGTCACCTCGGTGGAATCGCCAAGGGAAGCGGAATGATTCATCCTAATATGGCAACAATGCTTGTGTTTATCACAACCGATGCCGCAATTTCAACACAGATGCTTCAAAAAGCACTTTCGGGTGATATAGCGAACACCTTTAATATGCTTAGTATTGATGGCGATACCTCCACTAACGATATGGTTGTGGTTCTTGCAAACGGAATGGCTGAAAACACTGAAATTACCGCCGAGGGCGAGGATTTTAATGTGTTTATGAAGGCGCTTAACACAGTAACTGTTTACCTATGCCGAACAATTGCAGGCGATGGCGAGGGTGCAACAAAGCTGCTTGAATGCAAGCTTAGCGGGGCAGAAAGCCAAAATACTGCAAAAACAGTGGCAAAAAGCGTTGTATGCTCAAGTCTGCTTAAAGCCGCAATGTTCGGTGCCGATGCCAACTGGGGCAGAGTTCTTTGTGCCATAGGCTATAGCGGCGCCGATGTGGATGTTAGCAAAATAGATGTTTCCTTTGCTTCTAATAAGGGTGAAATACTAGTTTGCCAAAACGGCGCAGGTGTGGATTTCTCAGAGGAAAAGGCAAAAGAAATATTGCTTGAAAAGGAAATAGAAATTAAGGTAAATCTCAATAGCGGTGAATACTCGTCAACCGCTTGGGGTTGCGATTTAACCTATGATTATGTAAAAATTAACGGAGATTATAGAACATAATGGAGGAAAAAATGGAAAATCATTTTTCTAATGCCGAGCGTGCAGAGGTTTTAACTCAGGCTCTGCCTTATATCAAAAAGCATAGCGGAAAAATCGTTGTTATAAAATACGGTGGGAATGCTATGATAAACGATACGCTTAAGCAGCAGGTTATGGAGGATATCGTTCTTCTGTGGCTTATTGGTGTTAAGGTGGTGCTTGTTCACGGCGGTGGCCCCGAAATCAGCGAGCTTATGGATAAGCTCGGCAAAAAGCCGCAGTTTGTGGATGGACTCAGAGTTACCGATAAGGAAACGGTGGATATTG
>CAZIXG010000153.1:0-2846 GCA_964543305.1 uncultured Ruminococcus sp. | reverse complement strand
ATCACTCTCATTATAGGTGGCTTCTCCGCCTTCTATATTATACTGTGTGAAATCTGCCACAGAATCGCAAGCTTTTTTAAGCTGTTTGCATTTTTCCTGCGAAAGGTAGTTATTATAAACGAAGGTTAATATTAAAAGTATTATTGAAAGACTAAACAGCACTATTAGTGCGGTTGCGGCGAAATACTTTTTAAAAAGCTTTTGACGCATAAATTATTTTACCTCAAATTTATAGCCTACACCCCAAACAGTTTTTAAACACCACTGCTGGGAAATGCCCTCTAACTTTTCACGAAGGCGTTTAACATGCACATCAACCGTTCTTGAATCACCGTAATAATCAAAGCCCCAAACCTCATCAAGTAGCTGGTCGCGGGTGTATACTCGGTTTGGATTACTTGCAAGATGATAAACAAGCTCCAGCTCCTTAGGTGGGGTATCTATCTGCTTACCATCAACCTCTAGCTCATAATTCGTGATATTGATGCGAAGCTTTTCGTACTTAACCTCTTTAATATCATCTGTTTTATCATTATCCTGACTACGGCGTAGCACTGCTTTTATGCGAGCAATTACCTCCTTAGTATCAAAAGGCTTACTTACATAGTCATCAGCACCCAGCTCGAGACCTAAGATTTTATCAAAGGTTTCGCCTTTGGCGGTAAGCATAATTATAGGGGTATTCAGCGTTTTCCGTATCTCACGACAAACCTGCCAACCATCAAGCCTTGGAAGCATTATATCAAGCAAAATCAAATCGGGTGCATAACGCTGGACAAAATCCAAAGCCTGTTCGCCATCGTTTGCGACAACAGTCTCAAAGCCATCCTTTTCAAGATAAAGGCGCAATAGCTCGCATATATTTTCATCATCATCAACTATCAGTATCTTTTTGTTTTCCATAAAGTAGCTTACCTCCAATATGTATAAACACATAATACAATAATTTTACAATAATTATATTACGAAAGTGTTAAAATTTCAAAATAAAAAAATAAGGTCGCCAAAAGGCGACCCATTAATTGCTAAGATTATTCAGCAGCTTCTTCAGTTTCCTGTTCCTTCATCTTCGCAAAGCACTCGCTGCAATATACAGGACGATCCTCACGGGGAGCAAACGGAACGCGTGCTACGCCACCGCATGCTGCGCATACAGCCTCGTGCATTTCACGGGGTGCCCTTCCTGCATTTTTGCGCTTGTCGCGGCAAGGCTTACAGCGTTGTGGCTCGTTTACGAAGCCCTTGGATTCGTAAAATTCCTGCTCGCGTGCAGTGAATACGAACTCCTCTCCGCAATCCTTGCATACTAAGGTCTTGTCTTCAAACATTTTACTTTTCCTCTCTTGATTTGGTTATTTAACCCCGAAGGGCATATATCAAACGGAAATATCCGCTTAATTACTTTTTGAACTTTGACCTAATGCGCTTGAGCGCATTGTCAACCGATTTAACCGAAACATTTAATTTATCAGCAATATCACTATAACTACTTCCCGCCAAAAACTCACAAAAGACCTTATATTCAAATCCAGAAAGATTCTTTTTTAAAGTAACAGTCAGGTCGTTATAGCTTTCTTTCTCGATAAATATATTTTCGGGATTACTTTCATCCGGCAAAATAACCTCATCAATTGCGGTAATCATATTTTCAGGAATGCGCTTGCCGGCATTAATGGCTCTAAGCTGGTCATTGATAGAACGATTTATACAAAGCGTTACAAAGGTTTTAAACGAAGCCTTATCGCTATCATAAGATTTAACCGCTGAAAAAACAGACAATATACCCTCTTGAATCAAATCATCAATATCGAAGCCGCAGAACTTATACTTAGCGGCAACGCTTATTATATAAGGCATATATCGATTAATAAGAGTTTGAAGATACTCATAATTTCCGCTTAAAACATAGGAAACTAATTCGTTATCACTCAAATCCTTTGCTTTTTCAATTAAATTATGCTCCATTAATGCTCCAACAAACACAATAATGCAATTATTATGTTAATAATATATTATTTATTCAAAATTGTCAAGTATTTTTATATAATATGCCAAAAATTTACTATTATCGTGTTTATTTTATAAATTTTTTATAGCCTACACCATATTGCACACATCGCGAAACACGACTGAGTGTGGCAGATGATATATCTGTTTGCTCTATAACCTGATTATAGGTGTTGCCGCTGATAAGAAGCCCTGCCGCTTTTATTCGCTGAGCCATCTGCTCCACCTCTTTGGCAGTGCACAAATCCTCAAAAAGCAGCTTGCAGTCCTGTTTACTTTCAAGCGACAAAATCACATCATAAAGCTCATCTATCATTTTTTCATCGACTTTTTTATCATATAACATCTAATAACCGTCCTTAAATTATTTCATAAGAATTATTCAAAAACGCCTTTGTCTTTTCGGAAACGGGATTTTCAAAAATTTGTTGTGCGGTGCCCATTTCCTCAATAATACCGTCTGCCATAAATATCACCTTATCAGAAACATTTTTAGCAAACTCCATTTCGTGGGTAACAACTATCATTGTGCTTCCCGATTCTTTAAGAGATTTTATAACTCTAAGCACCTCGCCTGTAAGCTCGGGGTCGAGCGCTGAGGTTGGCTCATCAAAGCACAAAATGTGAGGATTAAGCGCTAACGCGCGAGCAATTGCAACTCGTTGCTGCTGACCGCCCGAAAGCTCGCAAGGATAGTTTTCTATTTTTTCTGTGAGTCCAACTTTATTAATAAGCTCTCTGGCGCGGGAATCAATTTCCTCAGGTGTGCCTTGCTTTAAAAGCTTTGGCGCAAGGGTTACATTATCCAAAACATTATACTGCGGAAAAAGGTTAAAAGA
>CAZIXG010000152.1:0-2855 GCA_964543305.1 uncultured Ruminococcus sp. | reverse complement strand
TAATGTTTCACCGCGCACCTCAACAATATCATCAGGCTTTATATTTGCGCCCGCTTTATCGGACTTTTGATTGTTTACATAGACTATGCCCGACATAATTATTGCTTTAGCCTTTTCCCTGCTTTCTGCAAGTCCGCGGGAAACCAGTGCACAGTCAAGTCTTTCCTTTTCTGCCATAAATTATCCTTTTATAATTTTTATCATTGAATCTGTATCAAGATTATATCTTTTAATTGCCGCGCTAACGGTAGCGGCGGGCACAAACTCACCATCAATAGCATTAATTGTGCATTTGCCCTCAAAGTTCATTTCAAGCAAACGGCTTGCAATATACTCTGCAATGCCACCCGAGCGAATACCCTCTTCAAAAATATAAAGCTCATTATAGCCGTTTATCAGTTCTATTAATTCATGTGATAATGGGTATACCTTGTTGAGCTTTATAATATCCGTATTTTCAAGGCTTTTCTGAGCCTCAACGGCATTTGAAAAGAGCCTACCGTATGTGATGATAGCCTTTTTACCCGAACTGCCAACAACGGTATAATCACCGCTTATTTCGCCGTTAAAATTGCGGTTTTCACAACCGCGAGGGTATCTGATAGCACACAATTCATCATTTTGTGCGGTTGACATAATAACATTTTTAAGCTCGTCATAATAGCAGGGCGAATATATGCACACACCAGGTATGGTGCGCAAATAAGCGACATCAAAAACTCCCTGATGGCTTTCCCCATCCTCACCAACAATACCCGCTCTGTCTACGAGCAGCTTTATAGGTAGTCGAGCAATAGCCGCATCGTGAAGCACTTGGTCGAAGCCGCGTTGCAGGAAGCTTGAATAGACCGCAAAAAACGGTATCATACCGCCCTTTACAAGGCCTGCCGAAAAGGTAACGGCGTGCTGCTCGGCAATGCCAACATCAAAAAATCTTGATTTATGTGCAGCTGCAAATTCTGTAAGTCCTGTTCCCTCGGTCATAGCCGCAGTTATAGCGCAAACCCTATCATTCTTATCCGCCAGTTCACAAAGAGCCTTACCTGCGGCATCAGAAAAGGTGGCGCTTTTACTATCCCCTGCACCCTTTTCTATATCAAAGGGTGAAACACCGTGATAGTTTTTAGGCCTGCTTTCGGCATATGGATATCCCTTGCCTTTAACAGTTACAACATGTATGAGTGTGGGCCTGTTATAGGTCTTTGCAATATCAAATAGCCTTTCCATAGCCTCAACATCGTGACCATCCACAGGGCCCAAATAGTTAAAGCCAAGGCTTGTGAAGAAGTTGTTTCGGTAAACAAGGCTTTTAAACGCCTCTTTAATAGAAAATATCACATTATTAAGCCCACGGCCGATAAGCGGAATTTTTAAAAGCACGCTGCTTACGGCAAATTTCATATGGTGATACCACGGTCTGTTGCGAAGTCTTGTAAAGCCTCGGGATATTGCGCCCACATTGCGCGAGATAGACATTTTATTATCGTTTAAAATAACAATAAAATTGCTTCGCTTTCCCCCTGCATTATTGAGCGCTTCATAAGCCATACCGCCCGTCATAGCGCCATCGCCAATAACTGCAACGGCAGTGCCCTCTTCACCGCGCATCGCCTTTGCCTTATAGATTCCGTATGCCGCAGAAATTGAATTACTGCTATGCCCTGTTACAAATGGATCGTGCTCACTCTCATCTGGGCGCATAAAGCCCGAAATTCCACCCTCCCTACGGATGGTGGAAAAGCTTTCAAATCTGCCCGTTAATAATTTGTGCGGATAGGACTGATGCCCAACATCAAAAATAAAAGCATCTTTTGGAGATGTAAAGCTGCGATGCATAGCAACAGTGAGCTCAACTATACCGAGATTAGATGCCAAGTGACCGCCGTTTTTTGATATAGTATCAATAATACAATCACGAATTTCCTGACATAATTCATCAGTATCCGCCTTATTTAGCTTTTTAACATCTGACGGAGATTTAATTGTACTTAAAATTTTGTATTCCAAATTAATACATCCTTTTAGTAATTGCGTTCAAGTAAAAATTCAGTGAGAGCCTTTAGGTTATCGGTGTCACCCTCAAATAACTCTAAAGCCTGCAATGCCTCTTCGGTAAGCTTGCCTGCAAGCTCGCGGCAATATTCAACACCAAGCCTTACGACAATTGTATCCTTATTATTTTTTTCATCGCTTCCCACAGGCTTACCCATAAGCTTTTGGTCGCCCTGAAAATCAAGAATATCATCGATAATCTGGAAAGCAAGTCCAAGCTTTTCTGCATACTCACCTGCGGCGGAAATTTTATCCTCATCGGCACCCGCAAGAATACAGCCGCAAACGCAGGCGGCATTTAGCAGTGCGCCTGTTTTAAGGCGGTACATATCAAAAAGAAAATCATCATCAATATTGGTGTTTTCAGCCATATCCATAACCTGACCGCCAACCATACCCGATATTCCCGCGTTGGACGCGAGAACACTAAGCGCTTTTATAACCCGCTCGGGCGGTAAACCCATTGTTTTAGCCGCAACCGAAAATGCCTCGGTTAAAAGCGCATCACCTGCAAGCAATGCCATACATTCGCCGAACTCCTTATGGCAGGATGGCATGCCACGGCGAAAATCATCGTTATCCATACAGGGCAAATCATCGTGAATAAGCGAATAGGAATGAATCATTTCAATCGCGCACGCGAAGTTATATGCGCAATCATCATCACCGCCGCAAAGCTTATAAAACTCCAACAGCAATATTGGTCTTATACGCTTGCCACCGTTTAAAACACCATATCTCGAAGCCTTAACAACATCATCATAAAGCTGTATAAGCAGGCTCTTTTCTTCTCCGTCATAACA
>CAZIXG010000151.1:0-2875 GCA_964543305.1 uncultured Ruminococcus sp. | reverse complement strand
GGATAGAACCGCTTGAAAGCTCAACGCCGTTAAGCACTAGGTCATATGCGTTGGCATAAACCTTTTCGGGATTGCTTTCAAGATAGGGAATGCATTCGTCAAGCGGAGAGGTAAAGGGGTGGTGCATAGCATCCCAGCCGCCAGTTTCTTCATTGTATTCAAAGAACGGGAACTCGGTAATCCAAAGGAAGTTAAATTTATCTTCACGGATAATATCAAGCTTCTTTGCCACCATAAGGCGGAGAGAGCCCAGAACAGATAGAGTTAAAGGCTTCTTGTCTGCAACTATGAACACAACATCGCCTTGTTTTGCACCTGTGCGTTCAAGAATAGCGCTCATTTCCTGCTCGGTCATAAACTTAGCAAACGAGCAAGTGGGTATTTCCTCAACCCATCGGATAAAGGCAAGTCCCTTAGCACCAATGCCCTTTGCTTCATCAGTGAGTTTATCTATTTCCTTTCGGGTGTAAACATTAACGGCATCCTTAGCGGTTATTGCGCGAACCGTGCCGCCCGATTTAACTGTATCTGCAAACACGCCGAAGCCACAGTTTTCAACAATATCCGAAATATCCTTGATTTTCATATCAAAGCGGGTGTCGGGCTTATCAGAGCCGTAATCGTTTATTGCGTCAACATACTTCATTCTTGGTAGCGGTAGAGGAATATCAACATCCAAAACCTCTTTGAAAAGACGGCTCATATAGCCCTCTATCATGGTTAAGACATCATCGCGCTCCACAAAGGACATTTCAAGGTCTACCTGTGTGAATTCGGGTTGTCTGTCAGCGCGCAGGTCCTCATCGCGGTAGCAGCGCGCAAGCTGCATATAACGGTCAAAGCCCGAGAGCATAAGCAGCTGCTTATACATCTGCGGTGACTGCGGGAGCGCAAAGAAGCTACCCTTATGAATACGCGAGGGAACAAGATAGTCGCGCGCGCCCTCGGGTGTAGATTTTATAAGGGTGGGGGTTTCTATCTCAATAAAGCCGTTCTCATCAAAGTAATCGCGGGTAACTTTGGCGATTTTATGGCGAATGAGAATGTTTTTCTGCAAATCACTTCGTCTAAGGTCGAGATAGCGGTATTTAAGCCTCAAATCTTCCTTGGCATTACTGCCTTCAACTATTTCAAAGGGCGGGGTTTCCGAGCGGCCTAAGAGTTTTAGGGTATCAACCTCAATTTCAATTTCACCAGTGGGTATTTCTGTGTTAACAGAGGAGCGCATACGCACCTTGCCTCTTGCCATAACAACAAATTCACTTCTGAGTGTGAAAGCCTTATCGAAAATCTCCTTTTCGGTCTTTTCGTCAAAGGCGAGCTGAATAATACCTGTGCGGTCGCGCAGGTCCACAAATATAAGAGAGCCTAAGTCACGCTGACGCTGTACCCAGCCGCAAACCACAACCTCTTTACCAATTTCATGTTTTGTAAGCGTGCCGCAGTAGTGGGTACGCTTCATTCCATTCATTCTGTCGAGTTTCAAAAAAACACCTTCTATTATTTGAGAACTGTATCTTCAAGCGAGCTTAAAGCCGCTTCGTATTTTATCTTTGAAAATTCCTCGGTAAAATTTTCTATGCTAGTTTCTATAATTTCACCGTTTGCCATATTTTTGAGATTACATTTGCCGCAGTCAAGCTCATTGTCACCGAGCACCACGCTATAAGCGGCCCCGATATTAGCCGCATAGCTCAGCTGCGCAGTACGACCTCTGCCGCAGGTATCGCACTGCGCTTCAAAGCCTCCCGCTCCACGAGATGAGCAAAAAACTGTGGCCTTAACCGCTGCCGAAGCCCCCATAGGCGCGATATAAACATCGCACTTACGAGGCTCGGGCATAGGAGCATCAGTATTTTCAAGCACCATCATAAGGCGCTCAATTCCCATTGCAAAGCCGAGTGCTGGAACTGCGGGACCGCCCATTTGAGAAACAAGCCCGTCATATCTGCCGCCGCCGCAAACTGTGGACTGCGCGCCGATATCACCCGAAATAAATTCAAACACCGTTCTTGTGTAGTAATCAAGACCGCGCACTATCTGCGGGTTTACCGTATAGCTGATGCCTGCCGCATTAAGATGGGCCTTAACGCCATCAAAATGCTCGCGGCATTCATCGCAAAGATAATCAATAACCCTTGGCGCATCCTTAGCAATAGCCGAGCACACAGGGGACTTGCAGTCAAGTATTCTCATTGGATTTCGCTCTAAGCGGTCAAGGCAGGTGCCGCAAAGCTCACCCGAGCGGGAAGCAAAGTAGCTTTTAAGTGCCTTGTGGTATTCTTTTCTGCACTCTGGGCATCCAATCGAATTAATTTCAAGCGAAATTTTTTCAATGCCTATTGCACTCAGTGCCTGACGGGCAAGCGAAATAACCTCAGCATCCGCCGCGGGGGATGCGGCACCAAAGCACTCAACACCGAACTGATGGAACTCGCGAAGTCTGCCCGCCTGAGGCTTTTCATAGCGGTAGCAACCGCCAACATAGCAAGCCTTAACGGGTAGAGCACCATTCAAAAGGCCGTGTTCAATGCAGCTCCTTACAGTGCCTGCCGTAAACTCGGGGCGAAGTGTTATAGAGCGGCCGCCCTTATCATCAAAGGTATACATTTCCTTTTGAACAACATCGGTAGTATCGCCAACATTGCGGCTGAAAACCTCGGTGTGCTCAAAAACAGGTATCCTTATTTCACGAAAGCCGTAAAGAGAGGCTGTTTCAAGTAGTTTGCCCTCTAAAAACTGATATTTATAAGAATCAGCGGGGAGTATATCATTCGTGCCTTTAACGGCACGGTTTATTTCTGCCATTTACAAAAAACTTCCTAACTTTTTAAGAATTTTTTACTATTTCGCGCCAGTCAAGGTCACCGCGTTC
>CAZIXG010000150.1:0-2930 GCA_964543305.1 uncultured Ruminococcus sp. | reverse complement strand
ATTTCGGGTGTTAAGGATGTAATCTCTTTTGATGATGAAACGATACTTCTTGACACGGTGCTGGGCAAAATGACCGTAAAGGGCGAGGGGCTTAAAATAGAAAGCTTTAATAACGAAACGGGCGACCTTACCGCAAGCGGGAAAATACACGCCGCCGTCTATATGTCGGACGGCCGCTCAGGCGGAGGCTTTATATCCCGCCTGTTCAGATAGGCTATGTGGGAAATAGGTGTAGGTGACCAGCTTCTCACCTTTTTGTATTCACTCATACTGGGCGGTATTTTTTGTGTTTTCTATGATGCTTTTCGCGCGCTTAGAAAATGCGGCTTAAATTCCTATATTGCGGTTTTTATATCGGATATTCTTTTTTGGATAATAGCAGCCTTTGTAACCTTTATATTTTTGATAGCAAGAACTAACGGCGAGGTGCGTGGATATGTGCTTGTAGCGCAGCTTTTAGGATTTGTTGCATTCCGATTTACTATTTCAAGATTCAGCTTTCCGCTTTTTAAGGTAATATTCGGTTTTATATTGAGGGTGCTTAAAAAAATATCCGCAGGAATTGCCGTGTTTTGCAGCGCCACAGAGCGGGTTTTGAAGTTCTTAGGCGAATTTATGCAAAAAATCTTTAAAAGTGCGGTTCAAACTTTAAAAAAACTCTTGAAAAGTGCCCGCAAAGTGTTGTATACTAATGAAAATATTAAAGATTCGGAGTACATTTCGAATGAAGGCAAAACGCAAGCATAAAAAAAGCATAATAGTTCGCGTTATCGTTCTGGGCGTTAGTGTTTATATGGTTGCAACCCTTATGGGACTGTGGAGCGAGCTTAACGAAAGCCGCGCAACACTCGCTAAGCTGCAGCAGCAGCGCGATACGGAACAGCTTCGTATTGAGGAGCTAAAGGAATTGCTTGAAAGCGGCTCGTATAATGATATAATCGAGAAAGCGGCCAGGGAGAGGCTTGGTTTCGTTTATTCCGATGAAGAAATATATATTGATATTTCAGGTAATTAGGGGGACTTTATAAATCTATGCAGCTTAAGGTTGGCGACATTGTTGAAGGTAAGATTACCGCGATAACCAATTTTGGTGTTTTTGCGGATATTGGTGACGGAAAGTCCGGTATGGTACATATTTCCGAAGTGGCGAGAAGCTATGTGAATGACATTCGTGAGCATGTAAAGGAGAACGATGTTGTTAAAATGAAGGTGCTCACCATCGGTGAGGACGGTAAGATTTCTCTAAGCATAAAGCGCGCGCTTCCTCCCGAAAAGAGAGAGGAAGGGGAGAGACCCCGCCGCGAGCGTAAGCCTTATCAGCCTAAGGAGCAGAAGATAGATAGTTCCTATACTTGGGCTCCTAAAAAGAGCGAGCCAGCGAGCTTTGAAGAGATGATGAACAGATTTAAGCAGACGAGTGATGAAAAGTTCTCTGACTTAAAGCGTAAGAATCCTGACACTAAGCGTGTAAAGCGCGGCAGTGCAAGATAAAAATTTCGGGCGGCTTTCCACCGTTAATATGGCGGAAACTGCCCTTGTTTTATGTAAAGGAAAAATATGGATAAATTAAATTTAGTAGCCCCGTGCGTGTTCGGCGTGGAAAGTGTTGCCGCAGATGAATTTCGCCGTATGGGCTTCCAAGATGTAAAAACCGAAAACGGCAGGGTGCTTCTTTCGGGTGATATGAATATGCTTGCTCGCGCAAATATAAACTCTCGCTTTGCCGAGAGGATATTAATTAATATGGGGCAGTTTCGCGCCACCACCTTTACCGAGCTTTTTGATAATGTGAAGTCGCTTCCTTGGGAAAGATTTATCGGTAAAAGTGATGCTTTCCCCGTAAACGGCTCAACCCTTGATTCGGCGCTTCATAGCCTGCCCGACTGCCAGTCTATTATCAAAAAAGCAGTGGTCGATAGGCTTTCTGCAAAATACGGAATAAAGTGGTTTGAGGAAACAGGCACAGAGTACCGCATAAGATTTACCATTCATAAGGATAATGTAACTATGATGATAGATACCTCAGGTGAGGGGCTTCACAAGCGCGGTTATCGCAAAAACTCTAATGATGCGCCTTTAAAGGAAACGCTTGCGGCTGCTATGTGCGACCTTGCACGCATTTATCCCGACACCAAGCTTTATGATCCGTTTTGCGGTAGCGGAACACTTCTTATAGAGGCAGCCCTGATGGCAACCAAAACCGCTCCCGGACTTCGTCGCTTTTTCGCAGCCGAGCGATTTTCCAGCGTGCCAAAGAGTGCGTGGCAGCAGGAAAGAATGCGCGCTCAGGATTTGATTTTGCACAACATTGATTTTAAAGCTCAGGGCTTTGATATTGATAAAAATTGCGTGGAGCTAACGCTTGCAAACGCAAAAAAAGCGGGCGTTGAAAAATATGTTAAGGCATCCATCGGCGATATTCGCGATTTTGCCACCCCCGATGAGCGATTACTGGTTATCACAAACCCGCCTTATGGCGAGAGATTGCTCGAAGTTCGTGAGGCTGAGGAGCTTTACCGCATAATGGGTAGGCAGTTTGACCTGAGAAAAGGCAAAAAATATTTTATAATCAGCCCGCACGATGATTTTGAAAAGCTTTTCGGTGCCACTGCCGATAAGCGCCGCAAGCTTTATAACGGAATGATAAAATGTCAATTGTTTATGTACTTTAAAAATAAGGAGTAAGCAAAAATGAGATATGTCTTTTATATAAATCCTATCGCGGGCAAGGGCTCAGCACAGCAAAAAATAGAAGAGAATATCAAGGCTTACTTTGCTAAAACCCAAGAGGAATATAAAATTCATATCACAACCCATAAGGGTGATGCTAAGGCCGATGCTTTAAGGGAGGCTCAAACGGGCGATAGTATCCGTATGTTCGCGTGCGGCGGTGAGGGCACTGTGTTTGAGGTGCTGAACGGAATTGTAGG
>CAZIXG010000149.1:0-2947 GCA_964543305.1 uncultured Ruminococcus sp. | reverse complement strand
AGGGCTTTGAGGCTCTTGGCGCTAAGGTTATAATCGAAAACGGTATGGTGGATGCTCGTGCTGCGATGCTCAGGGGTTGTTCTATCTACCTCGATGTGGTATCGGTTGGCGCTACCATTAATATAATGCTGGCAGCCGTTAAGGCAAGAGGCCTTACCGTTATCGAAAACGCCGCAAGGGAGCCGCATATTGTTGACCTTGCGAATTTCCTAAACTCTATGGGCGCTAACATTATGGGCGCCGGCACCAATGTTATAAAAATCCGCGGCGTTGAAAGCCTTCACGGCACAACCTATAGCATAATTCCCGACCAGATAGAGGCAGGCACCTATATGGTAGCTGCGGCGGCCACAGGCGGCGATGTGCTGATAGAAAATGTAACACCGAAGCACCTTGAATCGATAGCCGCAAAGCTTATTGAGGCGGGTGCCCAAGTAGAGGAGTTTGACGAGGCTGTTCGCGTTAAGATGAGCGGTAGGCCGAAAAGGTGTAATGTAAAAACAATGCCGCATCCTGGCTTCCCCACAGATATGCAGCCCCAGATTGCCACACTGCTTGCCGTGGCTGAGGGGACAAGTATAGTAACAGAGGGTGTTTGGGATAGCCGCTTCCGCTATGTCGAGCAGCTCACCTTTATGGGCGCCGACATTCAGGTGGATGGTAAAATGGCGGTTATAACAGGTGTTCACAAGCTTCACGCAGCACCTGTTAAGGCGGTGGACCTTAGAGCGGGCGCCGCGATGCTTATAGCAGGTCTTATGACCGAGGGTATTACCGAGATAGAGGAGATAACCCATATCGACCGCGGCTATGAGTGCATAACTGAAAAATTTCGAGCGCTTGGTGCAGATATTGCCCGCGTGCCGATAGTTGATAAAGGTATAGCTCTTAAAGATGCATAAAAAAGGCGGCTTGAAGCCGCCTTTTATAAATTAGCAATTAACAATTAACAATTAAGATTCTTTGCTACGCTCAGAATGACATATTTAAAGATATGACTGTATGTTTTTGTCATTCTGAGGAACGAAGTTACGAAGAATCTTGTCTAGCATCTAGAATGTAGGGACAGGCGTCCTCGACTGTCCGTTGTTAGCGATTAATTATAGGGGGTGAGGTTATGGCAAAATTATGTCCGCTGTGCTCAGGCTCGAGTGGCAACAGTACATATATATCAACTGCCGGCGGTGCATTCCTTGTGGATGCGGGAGCATCCTGCAAGGCGCTCCTTGATGGGATAGCGGCAGTTGGCGGCAGCATATCCGATATAGCGGCAGTTGCCATAACACATACCCATATAGACCATACAAAGGGGCTTAAAGCCTTTCTAAAAAAAACAGGGCTTCCTGTTACGGCATCCGCAAAAACACTTGAAAAGCTTGTGGCTGATGGATTTATACCCGAGGGTGCAAGGCTTATTCCCGCTGATGAGGGGACATTGAGCTTTGGTGATATATCTCTTACATATTTTCCAACCAGCCACGACTGTGAGGGCTCGGGCGGTTATGTGATAACAGCGCCAAACGGTACTCGTGCGGCTATTTGCACCGACCTTGGTATTGTAACAGATGAGGTAAGGCGGGCAATTTTGAGCAGTTCGGCTATTTTGCTTGAGGCTAACCACGATGTAAATATGCTTAAAAGCGGACCTTATCCACCACAGCTCAAGCTTAGAATAATGTCCGATAACGGGCATCTTTCAAATAATGCCTGCGCAAGCGAGCTTCCCGCTTTAATTAAAAGCGGCACCACTCGCATTGTTTTGGGGCATCTTAGCCTGCACAACAATATGCCCTCTCTTGCCCTCGCGGCGGCACGCTCAACTCTGGCGGGCGAGGGGATAATTGCAGGGCAAGACTGCATTTTAACCGTTGCAAAGCCAAAGCTTAGTGAGGTGACAGTCTTTTGATAAAAATCACACTTATAACCCTTGGTAAGCTTAAAGAAAAATATCTGCAGCAGGCGTGCGAGGAGTATGCAAAAAGACTTTCACGCTACTGTGATATTAATAACATAGAGCTTTCTCCTGCGTATTTGCCTGATAACCCAACAGAAGGCGAAATAGCTTCTGCTTTGGAAAAAGAGGCAGAGCTTATAAATAAGCGTATCCCCGAAGGTGCTTTTTTAACAACCCTTTGTGTTGAGGGAAAGGAATATTCGAGTGAGCAGCTCGCACAGTTTATTAAGGGGAATGTTAACAACGGTATTAATATGTGTTTTATAATAGGAAGCTCTTATGGAATAGATGAGTCGATTAAGAAAAAAAGCAAGCTTAGGCTTTCGCTTTCGGCTATGACCTTTCCGCATCAGCTTTTTCGCGTGATGCTACTTGAACAGATATACCGCGGCTTCAAGATAAATGAAGGAAGCGCATATCATAAATAATTAGCAATTAGCAATTAAGCTTCTTCGCTTGCGCTCAGAATGACAGATTAGAGATTAATTTCGTAGGGGCGGGCGATTTTCGACCGCCCGCTACGATAAAAACATAAAGCCATATTGTAGGTGCAATTCACGAATTGCCCGATTTAGTGAAAAATGGAAAATGTAAAATTAAGCACTCCACCTCATCAGTCACCATTCGGTGATAGCTTCTCCACCTATACTCAGAATTTAATTGTGTGTTAAAAAATGCTTGACCTTGCTGAGGGTTTGTGGTATAATGCCATTACCTCTGCAAGGCTTTTTTGATGCTTTAAAAAGGCTTTATCAACGCAGCTACACAATATACTGTATTGTGCTTTCCAAACAGGCCTAAATCTTGTTTGGTACAGTGTTTTGGCGGCTGTAATGAGGGAGGCGTTCCCCCCTAAGGTGCGAGCCTTGAAAAAGGGGAAAAAATATTTCCGTAAAGCGGGAGGTGCCGTTATGAGAGTTAAAATCACACTCGCTTGCACAGAATGCAAGCAACGCAACTACAACACAATGAAAAACAAGAAAAATGACCCTG
>CAZIXG010000148.1:0-2978 GCA_964543305.1 uncultured Ruminococcus sp. | reverse complement strand
GTCTCCGTAATGCTCTAGTATCCATTCAATTGTAAGCTTCTGCCATTCGCTGAAGCCTTCGGAGGAGTCGATACAAAGAACATCTGCGCCTGCCTCTATTAAAGCGGGAACACGCTGTGCATAGTCTCTTGTGTTAATACCTGCGCCAACGATATAACGCTTTTGGTTATCAAGCAGCTCGTTGGGATTTTCCTTGTGAGCATCGTAGTCCTTTCTAAATACGAAATACTTAAGGCAACCGTTTTTATCGATAATCGGAAGGGAATTGAGCTTATTATCCCAGATAATATCATTAGCCTGCTTGAGTGTTGTATCCTCGTCGCCTATGATTAAATTTTCAAGGGGAGTCATAAACTCACTAATCTTGGTGGACTTGTCCATACGGCTTATTCTGTAATCACGGCTGGTAACAATACCCAAAAGCTTACCGTTCGGTGTTGCATCCGAAGTAACCGCAACAGTTGAATAGCCGTTCTTTTCCTTTAAAGCGATTATGTCCTCGAGGGTATCGTCGGGGGAAACATTTGATGCACTCACAACAAAGCCCGCTTTATAGGCTTTTGCTTTGGCCACCATAGCCGCTTCGTCCTCAACAGACTGTGAGCCGTATATGAAAGAAACACCGCCTTCACGCGCAAGGGCCACTGCCAAACGATCACCAGATACCGACTGCATTATAGCCGAAGTCATAGGTATATTCATAGAAATAGCAGGCTCTTCGCCTTTCTTGAATTTAACAAGAGGTGTTTTAAGGCTAACATTTGCGGGCACACATTCAGAAGAGGAATATCCGGGGACTAACAGATACTCATTAAAGGTGTGCGAAGTTTCAGAAAAATAAAAAGCCATAATATCTTTTCCTTTCTAAAATTTATTTTTACAATTATATCCTTTTTAGCTTATAATGTCAATTACTTAATAAACATTTAGTGAAGATTTTTTTGTAAAAAATATGGAAATAAGTGCTTGACAAAGGAGTCACTCAACTATATAATATATTTTGCGGCTTAATGCTGCATAGTGAGGTGCATATATGATACTTGATCTCAAACGCATCTTTGCAACCGAAGATTCGGCTTTGCAGATCGAACACACTTTGGATATGAGTGCTGTTGACCATATGGGTAATTTTCCGCTCAAAAATCCCATTGAGGTTAAGGGTACTGTTTCAAACAAAGCGAGTGTTGTTTCGCTAAAGCTTAGCATCGAGTATGATTTTTTTGCCCCTTGCGACCGTTGCGGTCTTGATACCGCGCACAGGCACACCGTAATGATTGATAAATTGCTTGCCACTTCTATTGAGAGACAGGAGAGTGACACAATTATCACCGTTCCGGGTATGAAATTAGATGTGGACGAGCTTGTGTATTCGGAGGTTATTTTAGATCTTCCTACAAAACATTTATGTAAAGAGTCTTGCAAAGGTTTTTGCTTTAAATGCGGCAAAAATCTTAATGAGGGCGAATGTGGCTGTATGACAGATGAGATAGACCCACGCCTTCAAAAGCTCAAAGATTTACTAAATGATTAAGAACTTTCATAATTATCAATTTAAGGAGGTGCTGAAGAATGGCAGTACCGAAGAGAAAAACTTCTAAAGCAAGAAGAGACAAAAGAAGAAATAATGTATGGAAGCTTACCGCACCCACACTCGTAAGATGTGCAGATTGTGGTGAGTATAAGCGTCCCCATAGAATTTGCCCTGCCTGCGGCAAGTATAATGGCCGTGAGGTTATTAAGGTTGCAGAGTAATTAGTTTAAGGAGAGGAGGAGCAATTCCTCCTCTTATTTTTTGTATAGGCGGTGATTATTTGGTTGTAATTATAAAGGATGTTGAAAAGGCAAGTCCTGCATATACAGCAGGGATTAGCCCCAAAGATATCCTTGTTTCTTTAAACGGGGAAACAATTATGGATGTTCTTGATTACCGCTTTTATCAAAACAGTGAAAAAATCATTGCCGAGATTATAAATCCCAAGGGTAAGGTAAAAAGGGTAAAAATCAAAAAAGGCGAGTACGATGAATTAGGCTTGTTGTTTGATACCTATCTTATGGATGAGAAGCGTAGCTGCAAAAACAAATGTGTTTTCTGCTTTATCGACCAGCTACCTTCTGACCTGCGTGAAAGCCTCTATTTTAAGGATGATGATTCACGGCTATCCTTTTTGTTTGGCAATTATATAACTCTTACCAACATTACCGAGCACGAGATAGACCGTATTATTAAAATGCATATAAGCCCTATAAATATCTCTGTTCATACCACAAATCCCGAGCTTCGCGTTAAAATGATGGCTAACAAAAATGCGGGCGAGGCGCTTAAAATTATGCGCCGTTTTAACGATGCGGGAATAAAGATGAACTCTCAGCTTGTTTTGTGTCCTGGGTATAATGATGGGGCAGAGCTTGAAAGAAGCCTTAATGACCTTTTAGAGCTTGAAAATATGGAGTGTATTGCAGCAGTTCCAGTAGGACTTACCAAATACCGCGAGGGACTTGCACCGCTCGAGCCTTTTAATAAAGAAACTGCAAACGAAGCGCTTGATATTATAAACAAATACGGTGATATAAGCGTTCAAAGATATGGCAGCAGGCGTGTTTACGGCTCGGATGAGCTTTATCTTTTGGCTGAACGCGAAATACCTGAGGCTCAATTTTACGGCGATTTCTTGCAACTTGAAAACGGTGTTGGTATATGGTCGCTTTTTAAAAGCGAAGCACTCGATGCTCTCTTAGATATAGAGTCTAAGGATAATGTGAATCGCCATATCAGCGTGGTTACAGGCAAATCACCATATAAGCTGATAAAGCAGCTCGCAGTTGAATGCGAGAAAAAGTATAATGGCTTAAAGTGCGATGTGTATCCAATAAGAAATGACTTTTTCGGTGAAATGATAACCGTAACAGGCCTTGTAACTGCAACGGATATAATTGCTCAGCTTGACGGTGAAAATTTAGGTAAGGAACTACTTATTCCT
>CAZIXG010000147.1:0-2988 GCA_964543305.1 uncultured Ruminococcus sp. | reverse complement strand
TCAGAGGGAGGCCTATTTACATCCGTTTCGCCAAGGGTGAAACATAGAAGACCTTGCCTAATTGGCAAGGTCTTTCTCATTTTCTCTTGATAAACACCATTTAATCGGATTATTTTCGATATATTCCCAAACCTCGCGATAATCCTGCTCACCGCGAATTATGTGGTCGTAATATCTCGATTGCCAGATATTTTCACCATATTCCTTATTGCAAAAGCGCTTAAATGTACTTACAAATTTTGCAATAACTGAATTTTTACTGTCTGCTCTGACATTTCTTGTAGGGACAGGCGTCCCCGACTGTCCGTTTAAAATTGAAATCAATAAATGTATATGGTCGGGCATAATAACATATTTATCAACCGAAATATTATCATAAAAATCGTTTAATTGATTCACATATTTATCGGCAACTATACCGTGCTTTAATAAATGCATTCGCGGACAGTCGAGGACGCCTGTCCCTACATTTATTTTTGATAATATTCTCTTACGGTTTTTAACACATATCGTTATAAAATACGCGCCGTTTTGGTTGTAATCGTAACTTGATAACCGCGTGGGTTTCCTTTTTGGTAACATATTATCCATTCGCCGTTACCACGCAAAATTCATATTCGTGGAGGGTTAATTCGCCGTTTTTGGGGGCTATGCCGAGCACGCTTTTTTTGCCGCGCGGTATATCGGGTACGGATATTGTAACGGGTGCATTTGCGCGATTTACCGCGATAAATGCAAATGAATCGCCTTGTGAACGCATAAAGGCTATATGGTCGTGGTCGGCGCTTACAACGCTAAACTCACCCCTTTTGAAGGCGGCGCATTTGCGGCGAATTTGCCCTAAATCCTTATAAAAGCCGAGCAAATCCTTGTCCTCATGCCCCCAAGGATAGGTGGCACGGCAGAATGGGTCGCCATAGCCCTCGGTGCCCGCTTCATCGCCATAATAAAGCGAGGGCACACCGGGCAGGGTATACTGAATAACCGCCGCCGCTTTAAGCCGCTTTTTAGCCAGCGCATAATCAATTTCACTAAGCTTTTGCTGTGACTGCCAATTGCGGTCGGTGGGGTAATTATCGTCAGCACTAAGCGCGGTAAGCATTCTCGCGGTATCGTGGGTGCCGATATGGTTCATAAGCGTGTGAACGGCGGGCGCGGGGTAGTTTTCGCAGATGCTATACACCGTTTCGGCGAGCGCCTCACCGCCGCCGCGCTTTATAAACTGCAAAATCGCATTTGAAAACGGATAGTTCATAACGCTATCAAGCTGGGCGCCCAGCAGAAAACGGCGGCGCGCATTATAGCTTATCTTGTTGCTCGCATCTTCCCACACCTCGCCCAAGATATAGGCATCACTTTTTTCCGCCTTAACGGCAGTTCTGATGTTATCGAGAAAACGGTCGGGCAGCTCATCGGCAACATCAAGCCGCCAACCGCTGATGCCCAGCCGCAGGTATTTCCTGAGCACGCCGTTTTTACCCGTTATAAACTCGGTAAATTCGGGATTATCCTCCACAGTTTCAGGCAGACTGGGAACGCCCCACCAAGCCTCGTAAAGCTCGGGAAAATTATTGAATTTATACCAGTTGTGGTAGGGGGAATTAAAGTCGCGATATGCACCGCCCTCGCCATATCTGCCTTGGCGGTTAAAATAGATGCTATCATCCCCTGTATGGGAGAAAACACCGTCTAAAATTATGGCTATTCCATAGCGCCGAGCCGATGAGCATAGGTGCTTTAAATCCTTTTCACTGCCGAGCAGAGGGTCGATTTTCATATAATCGGCGGTATTATAGCGGTGGTTGGAGTGCGCTTCAAAAATGGGGTTTAGGTAAACACAGCTAACGCCTAAGCTTTTAAGATAGGGAAGCTTTTGTGTGATTCCCTTAAGGTCGCCGCCGTAATAATCATTACCGAGCGAGCACACGCCGTTATTCTGGCGGTGCTCGGGTGTTTTGCTCCAGTCCTCGCACAGATAGCGGTCGGAGGGAACGCCGTTCTTTTTTGTGCCCGAATTATAAAATCTATCGGGGAATATCTGATAAATTATACCGCCCGAAAGCCAGTCGGGGGTAGTGAACTCGGCATCATATACAGTCAGCTGAAAGCGGTCGGCTTCGCGGTCGCGCACCACACCCAAGTGGTTATTCTCTTTAACCACGAAATACTCGCCGAAATCGCTTGTGTAGCGAAAATCATACCAATAAAGCCCTGTATCTAAATTAAGCGTGCCTTCATAAAAGCGGTAGTCCTCTAACCACTCGCCCGCGGTGAGTGGGATTTCGAAAAGGGTGTTATCGCTATCACAAAGCACGCGAAGAAAAGCCTTGTGAACGCGGGCATCCTTATGTAGTAGCAGCCGTAGCTGCAGTTGTGTTCCTGCTGCTACGGCTCCTATATGGCTTTTATAAATGCTATTTCTCGAATCAAACGGATAGTAATTCATCTTATTTTACAGGGTCAATATGCCAGATATTCTTTGCATAATCATCTATTGAGCGGTCGGCTGCAAAGATACCCGATTTTGCAATATTGATAAGTGACATCTTGTTCCAAACCTCAGGCTTAGAATAAAGCTCCATAGCCTTTTTGTGCGCGCTGCAATAGTCTGCATAGTCTGCAAGCGCCATATAATGGTCAACATTTTTAAGTGTGTTATAAATGTTATCAAACTGCTTGCCGTCGAGGCCTCTGCCGATAAAGTCAAGCGCATCACGAAGCTCGGGGTTGTTGTTATAATACTGCAGCGGTGAGTAGCCTGTTTTCTGCAGCTTTAGCACCTCGGGTGTGTGCATACCAAAGATGATGATATTATCATCACCCACGCTGGAGTGAATTTCAACATTCGCGCCGTCTTCAGTGCCCAAGGTGATAGCGCCGTTCATCATAAACTTCATATTGCTGGTGCCGCTGGCTTCTGTGGAAGCGAGCGACATCTGCTCACTTATCTCTGCCGCGGGAATCATAAGCTCTGCCAGTGTTACGCGA
>CAZIXG010000146.1:0-3134 GCA_964543305.1 uncultured Ruminococcus sp. | reverse complement strand
AATGTGGCTATACATTTGCCCGATGTGCCACGAAAAGCGGCTGGAGCGCGCAGGCGACGGCGCGTCGAGATAGATAACCGTCCAAGACAGAACTCGGCTTACAGACCAACTCACAAAAAGCCACCTTGAAGCACCTGCCATAGAGCAGTTGCATCAAGGTGGCTTTTTTATCGCTAAATCTCTATTAATTTAAAAAGCATTATGAGGTGATATAGTATTCGCAATGCAGCCTAACCGCACTCGCAAGCAATCTCGCAAAGAAGAAGCACCATTAACCTTTTAAGCCTCTTGCTTGTCTGCCTTAAAAAATGCTGCTGCAACCGCTCCCGGTCCTGCGTGAGTACCGATAACGCTGCCAATCGTTGTATAACGAACATTATCCAAGCCACATTCCCAAATGTGCTTACTATCCTCAATGTATTTTAGTAGCAGGGCATCTGAAAGTCCTGTATAGCCGAGCAATACAGGTTTGCTAAAATCCACACCGCCCGCCTTTTCAATTTCCTGAACGAGCAGATTGTTACCCTGCTTAGAGCCACGAGCTTTACCGAGCATATTGATATCACCGTCTGTCACCGAAAGAACAGGCTTGATATTCAATATCCCGCCCGCAAATGCAACGGCGCTTGACACACGACCGCCCTTTTTAAGATATTCAAGGGTATCCACAAGAGCAACGATTACGATTTTCTTTTTCTGTTCTTCAAGCTTTTCGGCAATTTCCTTTGCAGACAATCCTTCGTCTAATAGCTTTAAGGCATATTCAACTAAAATACCGCCGCCTATAGCTACACTGCCGCTATCGACAATATAAATATCTTCATAATCTTCCGCCGCTATGGTCGCACTCTGATATGTGCCTGACAATTTTGAAGAAAGTGTAATCACAACAGCGGCTTCATTAGCTGATTTTGCTTTGTCATATTCCCTTGCAAAATCGTTTGGCGTTGCCTGACTTGTTGTGGGTAATACATCGCTCTCTACTAATTTTTCGTAAAAGGTTTTATTGTCAATTGTAACACCATCAACATATTCTTCATCCCCAAAATGGACAGTAAGCGGAACTATATGCACGCGTTCTTTAGCTTGTGGTAGCAAATCCGATGTTGAGTCTACTATAATTCTTGTTTTCATTTGATACATCCTTATTCTACTTCTACGATTCCATCTGCTTTTATGGTGATTTTCATCCCATTCTTTACATAGTTAAGAAATTCATCACCAAGGCAGTCAATAACCGGCATAGAAACACCATCAACCCATATATCAGCAAGCACCGCACCTGCGGCGGCAAGTGAGTCGATATGATTCGCAAATAGCATACAAGCGGGGTTCTTTTCCATTGAGCAAGCACAGTAAAGCACAAGGCCGCCTGTGGTGGAGCCGATTGTCTGTGGCAGACAAAGAGCCTTGCCGAGCAGAGGCTTTCCGTACAGCTCCTTGTTGCTTTGGTCTCCGCATTTTACCTGCTTGTCACCAAACTGTAGCGCCATTTGAAGCGATGCTAATGTATTGAATCCTTCCGTTGTTACAACGGCTTCGGCAGTAACCTCACCCGGAGTTACAACTCTTCCCTTAAATTGTTTCATTATTTTTTACCTCCTGTGATAGCTGTTAAAATTTCCGCATCGGTATAATATCTCGCGCTTGTATAGGTGCGAAGCTTATTTGATGATGTAATAACAGGCATCTTTTTGCAAAGAGGATTGTTCATATACATCAGAGGGCAAATATAAGAAGTAATAACTCCGGTAGCCTTAAGCCTTGCGGCATATTCGGTTTTTTCAAAAATTTCAAGCACAGCGGGAGCAGCGGTAAACACAGTAGGTATTGTAACCTTTTTCTTGCCGTTTTTCTTTAATTCATTCTCAATGTTCACGGTCCAAGCTTTAAGTTGTTCCAAGGAAAGATGCGGACAACCGACAAAACAAAGCTTCGGCGTTGCATCGGGATTTCCCCAAATTACAGGATAGTTTTTCTGAACTCTTTCAAGCTCGGCATCATCAATAACATATTCCTTTGCGCCATCGGTGATTAAGGCTTCGCCAAGCTCCACTGCTTCAGGGGTAAGATTTGCAATGTGGTAAAGACCTACCGCACCGTTGGATGCAGTTGCCGCACCAAAATCCTTGAGATAAGAGCAGGCATCATCGTTCAGTTCACTGCCTATCCACTTATCAAGCCCTATAACATAAGGAACGTCCTCCATAACCTTCATACCTATTGCAGAACCGAGAAGCTGAGCTTCGGGCTTCTTTGTAGTTTCCACTTTAACAACCCATGTAGCTTTTCTGCCCTCATCGGTGAGTAAACCAAAGTAAGGAACATATCCAACTATTGAACCCATAATATCAATAATACCTGAGTTTCTGTTGCATCGTGCGCCAAGCACGGAGTTAGCATAAACTACTGCGCTTGACTCTGCCCAAGAAAGAACCTCACCCTTTTGAGGCTTGTTGCCGACCTCATCCATATAGCAGGTGCAGGTAAAGGCATTATTATCCAGCAAACCGAGCTTTTTAAGCTGTTCTTCATAAAAGTCCTGCTTTGTATACATAAACTTATTGAATACAAGCTTCTGCAAAGGGTTAGCGGGAACATTTTTGTCAAGCGGGCGGGGGTCAACCGAGAATTTTTGCTCGGAGCAAACACCCGCATCAAGAAGCTGTTGCATCAAATCGTATACAGGTGACATCACCTTGAGTCCAAAGGATGTTACAAGATGATTGTATTTTGATGTAACGGGAACAAGCTTTTCTGCCTCGAAGGCATCGCCGTACATCACGAGCGTTTTCATAACCTTCGCAAGCGTTTCTCCCTTTTCTCCATCAAGAATAGCCTGCTGTTCTTTTGTCAGTACCATTTTAATTTCTCCTATTCATCATCAAAGTTTCATACAGGTATCCCATGCGCCCCAAATAACCGTGCGCAAGTTTCCAACCTTTGCGGCATCACCGATAATATGTATATGACCGCCCTTACTTGCCACTGGGCAGGGCTTGTATCCAA
Source organism: uncultured Ruminococcus sp. (assembly GCA_964543305.1). Lineage (GTDB taxonomy): Bacteria > Bacillota > Clostridia > Oscillospirales > Acutalibacteraceae > UBA737. Next base: position 125 of record CAZIXG010000146.1, on the reverse strand, counting down.
CAGACAGAATTACTGAATCGGTATCTATCTTAAATTCTTTTCCGTTCTTATCCTTGAGCGTTACAGAGCCTTCGTTGATTTCAGAAAGCGAGGTTTCAAGGAAAACGGGCACCTTGTTGGTCTTA